>CAZKZT010000010.1:0-21780 GCA_964557265.1 uncultured Hyphomicrobium sp. | reverse complement strand
TTGAGACGCAGGACGGCGGCGACGTTGCGGTAGTCCTGCGGGATGTTGCGGATGCCGACCGCGGTGTTGATGATGATCGGCCAGATCGCGGTGATGAAGATCACGAACATCGCCGACGGGTTGGCGCCACGAAACGCGGCGAGGGAGATTGGCAGCCACGCAAGCGGCGGCACGGTGCGCAGCACCTGGAAGATCGGGTCGAGGCCGCGCATCGCCCACACGCTCTGGCCGACGAGCGCGCCGAGCAGAACGCCAACGACCGCCGCAAGCCCGAAACCGACGACGACACGCTGGAGCGACGTCATCACCCGCAGGCCGAGGCCGATGTCCTGCGGGCCGTTGACGAAGAACGGATCGACGATGAGGTCCTTGGAGTCCTCCCAGATCTTCGACGGCGGGGGCAGGCTGGATTTGGGATCGCTGCACGCGACCTCCCAGACCAGCAGCATCGCGCATAGGACGATGAGCGGCGGCACGATGACCGCGAGCCAGCCGCCCGCCGTCGCCTTGATGCGTTCACCAAATGGCGACCGCGGTGAGGCAAACGCAACGACCTTGCTGTCGTCGCTCCGCGCCGCGAGCGGAGACGCGGCGGGAGTGGATGGGGTAGAAACCATCAGATTGCGTGCGCTTTGCGCCGTCATCGGTCGGCTCTCCTTGATCGGGATCTCGGGGGACGTCACGCGGCGTCTCAAACCATCGCGCGCTTGATGGCGAGCGACTTGAGGTAGGCCATCGGATCGGCCGGATCGAAGACCTTGCCGTCGAAGAATTTCTCGACGCCGCGGCTATCGGCGGTCGGGTAGTCCTTGAGGCCGAGGCCTTTGGCCGCCTCGATCCACAGGTCCGAGCGGTTCGTCTTGTCGACGAGCGCCTTGATGTTCATGTCGGGGTCGAATTTTCCCCAGCGGATGTTTTCGGTGACGAACCATGCGTCGAGGCTCTTCCAGGGATACGAGGTCTCGCCCTTCTCGCCCCAGAACTTCATCTTGAGGTTCGAGCTCTGTACCTTGCGGCCGAGGCCGTAGTTGATGTCGCCCTTGATGCGGCCGATGATGTCGGGAACAGGCACGTTGAACCACTGGCGACGGCCGATGATGGTGGCCATCTCCTGCTTGTTCTCCATCTTCTCGCACCACTGCTGCGCTTCCATCACGGCCATGAGGATGGCGAGGGCAGCCTTGGGATGGGCATCGACCCAGTCGGCGCGCATGCCGAGGATCTTCTCGGGATGCTTGAACCACAGCTCGCCGGTCGTGAGCGCGCTGTAGCCGATGTCCTGATTGACGAGCTGCTCGTTCCAGGGCTCGCCGACGCAGAACGCATCCATGTTGCCGACCTTCATGTTGGCAACCATCTGCGGTGGCGGGACGACGATCGTGGAGACGTCCTTGTCGGGGTCTATGCCGCCGGCCGCGAGCCAGTAGCGAATCCAGACATCGTGGGTACCACCGGGGAAGGTCATCGCGACCTTCACTTCCTTGCCGGCGGCTTTCTTCTTCTCGAAGGCGGCCTTCAGCGGCGAGGAATCGAGTTTGACGGCAAGGTCCTTGAACTCGTTCGAGATCGAGATCGCCTGGCCGTCCTCGTTGAGGTTCAGCATCGTGTACATCGGCAAGGGCTGACTGTTCTGCATGACCTTGCCGGTCGAATAGAGGTGCACCTTGGGGCGCAGGATGTGACCGCCGTCGATGCCATTGGCTTTGGTGCCGAGGGCCATGTTGTCGCGCGTCGCGCCCCATGAAGCCTGTTTCAGGATCTCCATGTCGGGCAGGCCGTGTTTGGCGTAGAAGCCCTTCTCTTTCGCGATGATGAGTGGTGCTGCGTCGGTGAGCGCGATGTAGCCGAGCTTGGTGCCTTTCACCTCGGGGCCGGTGCCTTGCGCGAATGCGCCGCCTGGAAACGCGGCCTTGATCGACGAGAGCAGCGCTGCGGTCGCCGCCGTCGCCGACGCCTGTCGCAGCAGCGCGCGGCGGTCGATGGCGGTGCTGGCGATCGCCGATGCGTCGGTCTTGGGCTTGCGCATGCAGGTGCTCCTCATTGGAGATTGAATCCGCTGAGCGCCTGTGGCCGTGCTTCCCGTCTCGTTTCTCCGTCCGGCAGGGACGTAAAAAAAGACGCCGCGACTTGATGGGTGACCTTCATGGAAGGCCTTCCACCCTGTCGGCGGCGTTGCCGGTAGCCCATCGTTGGGCTGGGGAAGCAAGAGTTCAGGAGCTGACTTTCGATTAACTACAAAGCAGGAAGCGTGCCAACTTTGGGTCGACTGTAAAAACGGTTCTAGATCAGCGTTTTACGCGAAGGTTCAGGGCGCGGGGTTCGACCGGCGGGCGCTGGAAGTTCGCCGAGATTTCAGGCGCGTGCCGAAGCATTGTGCAGTGCGGTCGCCTGATCGATCAGGTCCGGCGGGTGAGTTTCACCGGCTGCGAGGCGAGGTAGGCGTGGACATTCTCGGCATCGAAAACGCTGCTGTCGAAGAAGGTGTCGGGGCCGATCAACAGCTCGCCGGTCGTCGAGGAAACCGCCGTCGGCGCGGTCAGATCGCCGATGATCTTCGCGTCAGATTGGGGAAGCGGCACGCCGAGTGGCGCGAGCGCCGCACGCAGCAGATCGGGCCGGTAAGTTGTCTGCGCGCGGGCGTAGCCGTCGGTGCTCATGTCGAGCTCGCCCCAGCGGACCATCTGCGAATAGAACCACGCCGCATCGCTCTTCCAGGGGAAGGCGGCCGCAGCACCCGAGAAGTTCAGGAAACCGTCGACCAGCACTTCGCGGCCATCATCGAGCAGCATCCGGCCTTCCAGATTGTCGTGCAGGATCTTCTCGGGCAGGTCGAAGATCTCCGGCCGCGAGAGCAGGCGCGCCAGCTCGTCGCGATGCGCCGGGTTATCGCACCAGACCGCGGCCTTGTAGACGGCGCGGATCAGGCGGAAGTGGCGTTCAGGATCCTCCTCCGCCCAATCCTGCGCAACGCCGAGTACCTTTTCCGGGCTTGCGCGCCAGATCGCGACGTTGGTCGTGACGACGCGTCCGGTTCCCCCGACGGAGGCCACGCGCCCCCATGGCTCGCCGGCGCAGAACCCGTCGATCTGCCCCGCGGCGAGTGCGGCCGGCATCAACGGCGGTGGCACCGCGACGATGTCGACATCGACGTTCGGCATGATGCCAGCCGCGGCCAGCCAGTAGGAAAGCTGGTAGGTGTGCGCTGAATGGTGATGGACGACGGCGAAGACGAGCTTCGGCGCGCTTGCGCGCTTGCGTGCGGTCACGACCTTGGCCAACGCCTTGGCGGTGCCCGCGGCATCGAGGTTTCCCGGCGCTCCCGCATCCTTGAGAACGGCCCACAACGTGCGCGAGACCGTGATTGTATTGCCGCCGAAGCCGAGCATCAGCGGTACGATCAGGCGATCGGGCAGCGGTGTCAGCCCGAGGCAGGCGGCGATCGGCATCGGTGCGAGCATGTGGGCGGCGTCGAGATGGCGGACGGCGATGCGGTCGCGCAATGTCGCCCATGACGCCTCCTTGGTCAGGACGACGTTGAGTCCTTCGGTCTCGGTAAAGCCGAGCTTGCAGGCAGCGACCACCGGTGCGCAATCGGTCAGCGGCATGAAGCCGACGCGGACGACCTTCGGATCCCGGGTGCTGTCTCCGCGCATCATGGTCATTCCTCCCCGCCAAGCAGGCCGGCAGCCGTGATCAGGCTGTCGGCAATCTCGGCGATACGCTTGTTCTGCTTCATGGCGGTGCTGCGGAGGAGCGCGTAGGCGGCCGCCTCGTCGAGGCCACGCGTACGCATGAGAATGCCCTTGGCGCGGTCGATCTTCTTGCGTTCGCTCAGCGCGCTGCGTGCCTGGTCGAGTTCGTCGCGCAGGCGTTCGAAGGCGCGAAAGCGGCGGATCGCGGTATCGAGGATCGGCTTGATCCGCTCCTTCTTGAGCCCATCGACCACATAGGCGGAGACGCCGGCGTCGATCGCGGCCTCGATCGAGGCGTCGTCGGTGCGGTCGACGAACATGGCGACCGGGCGCTTGGCGGCGCGCGAGACCTGGAACATGTGCTCGAGCGCGTCGCGGTTGGGGCTTTCGAGGTCGATGACGATGACGTCGGGATCGAGTTCGACGATGCGGCGCATGAGGCCGGTAGCATCCGCGAGCACGGTGACGCGTCCGGCCTCGCTCAGGCCCTCCTCGATGATGGAAGCCCTGATCCGGTTGTCATCGATGACCAAGATGTGCAGCGAGCCATCCTTCATGGCGCGCATTCTGTGTGCGCCGCACAATGGCCGCAAGTGACGTTCTGACGGCAGCCTGCCTGCAAATGCGGCAGCCGGCGGAGGTGGCAGGGATCATCGAGGCTGGATTGCATCGCAACCTTGGAGCCGTCAATGTTCCGGGATGTCCGGGGCAAAGGCGAGCGGAGGGGTGAATGACGATGGCGGATTACGACACTTTCGAGCTGGGGCCGCTGGCGCTGCAGTGCGGATTGACGCTGCCGAAAGCGCATCTCGCCTACAAGACTTACGGCCGGCTTGCTGCCGACAAGAGCAATCTCATTCTCTATCCGACCTCCTACGGCGCCCATCACAACGACATCGATTGGCTGATCGGGCCCGGCCGCGTGCTCGATTCCGAGCGCTATTTCATTGTCATCCCGAATCAGTTCGGCAACGGCCTCTCGACGTCGCCGAGCAATCTTGCGGAGCCCTTCGGCCTCGGCCGCAATCCGCGCTTCTCGCACTGGGACAATGTCCATGCCCAGGAGCGTCTACTGCGCGAGGTCTTCGGCGTGACCAAGCCGGCGCTGATTTACGGCTGGTCGATGGGCGGTCAGCAGGCGCTCCACTGGGCGGCGCTGTTTCCAGAGCGCGTCACGCGTATCTGCGCCGTCTGCACATCCGCGCGGACGAGCCCGCACAACAAGGTCTTCCTCGAAGGCATACGCGCGACGTTGACGGCGGATGCGGCGTGGCGCGATGGCCGTTTTATCGAGCGGCCGGTGCGTGCGTTGCGCGCCTTTGCGCGGGTCTATGCGGGCTGGGCCATGAGCCAGGCGTTCTATCGCCGGAAGCTGTGGGAGGGGGCAGGCTTCACGTCCCTCGAAGACTATCTCGTGCGGGCATGGGAAGGGAATTTCCTGCGGCGTGGGGGCGAGGATCTGCTGTCGATGATCGAGACTTGGTATCACTCCGATATTTCCGACAATCCTATGTATGGTGGTGACCTGCCGGTGGCGCTGGGCGCCATTTCGGCCCGCGCGATCATCATGCCCTCGACAACAGACCTCTACTTCACGGTGACCGACAGTGAAGCGGAAGCCCGACTGATGCCGAACGCCGACTTCCGCCCGATCGTATCAGACTGGGGGCACCGCGCGGGCAATCCGGTCCAATGCCCGGAGGATGAAGCCGTGCTGCGCCGTGCCGTATGCGATCTGCTGGATGGATGAGGATGGATCGGCAATCCAGATTGATTCACTAAGAATTGACCTGCCGGGCGTTGCAGACCGTCGCAACCGAGCCGTAGGTTCACGGGGGACGGCGGAACGTCTACATCCATACAGCGTTGGAGCTTGCAAGCAGCTAGAGCGTCCGGCAAAAATGGATCACGACTTCTTCCAGCCACACTGAATCTGACCGGCAGCCGCCACAATCATCCCGTCATTGTTGCCGCGCGACATGGCGGTCCATGCCCATCGAGCACCCGCAGGTGTCTCTGTCATTACTGTTCATAACGAGGAAACGAGCATGATTGGTTATCTGACGCAAAGCACGCCGCGAGCCGCCGGGCCGGTGACGACAGCCGGACGGGTCGCCGCGAAGTCGCTGCTGCCCGCGTGCCTGCTGGTGCTCGCGACCACGTTCGGCGCGGTTGCGCAGGAGCAGCCGTCCAAGGAAAGCTATGAGCCGCAAGTCGGTCAGGCCGGCAAGGACGTGGTCTGGGTGCCAACGCCGCAGTCTCTCGTCGACAAGATGCTGGAGATTGCGAAGGCAACGCCTAAGGATTACCTGATCGATCTCGGCTCCGGTGATGGTCGCACCGTCATCACGGCAGCCAAACGCGGTATGCGCGCGCACGGCATCGAATACAACCCGCAGATGGTCGAAGTGGCGCAGAAGGCAGCCAAGGCCGCGGGGGTCTCCGAGAAGGCGACATTCGAGAAGGCCGACCTCTTCGAAAGCGATTTCTCGAAGGCGCAGATCATCACGATGTTCCTGCTGCCGTGGATCAACGAGAAGCTCGCGCCGAAGCTGCTTCAGCTTGAGCCCGGCACGCGCATCGTATCGAACACCTTCACGATGGGCGACTGGCAGGCGGACGAGACGGCGACCGTCACTGACGATTGCACCAACTACTGCAAGGCGCTGTTGTGGATCGTCCCAGCGAAGGTCGAGGGAACGTGGAAGCTCGGCGAGGCTGAGCTCACGCTCAAGCAAAGCAACCAGATGCTGACCGGGACGCTCGGCTCGACCGAGATCACGGAGGCGCGCATGCGCGGCAAAGACATCAGCTTCAAGGTCGGCAATGCCAGCTACACCGGCACGCTCGACGGCAAGACGCTGACCGGCACAGTGACCGGCGGCAGCGGCAGCACCTGGACCGCGACGCTGAAGTAGTTGGCGTCAAAGTTCCGATTTGACTGTCCGGCGCGTGACCTTCGGGTTGCGCGCCGGATTGTTTTTGGTGCCGTGAAGTCCGGCCATTCGCAGTGCGACTGCCATTGTTCCGCTTTATCTGTTCTCGGCCGTCACGTACTACGACACATGATCGCGAACTGCGAGGCCAATGAGGACGGAAATGCCCCAAAGGCAGAAGAGGCCAACGAGCACGATCGCCGTGTTCAGGATGCGCCGCGGGTAGAGCGCGTCTTCGGGCAGGGCAGGTGGTACGATCGTCGCCAGATAGCGCTGCTGGCGTGCTGCATCCAGGCGCACGCGTTCGAGAGAGGCCATCGCGGAGAGATAGGCCTTCTCCGCGAACTCACGATCGATGGTCAGGGCCTCGTAGTCCGCGATCAGGCCGCCGATGGTCGAGGCGGTAGCTGTATGATCGCCGCTCTCGGCGGTGCGCTTGCGCTCTTCATCGATCTGCACTTCAAGTGCCTTGATCAGGTTGGCCTGATGGACGACGGACGGTGCGCTCTCGGAGAGCTGCTGGCGCTGGGCCTGCAACCGCGCACGCGCTGACGTCAGCTGGCTTTGCAGCGTCTCGATGATCATCTGGCGGGACTCGGCCTTCTTGCGTGGATCGAGTTCCTGGCGTTCCTCGCGGAAGGTTCTGAGGGCGAGCCGGGAATTGCGGAGGCGGACCTCCATGCGCTCGACCTCCTGCTCCGCGATCTTGAGCGCGTCGGCACGGGAGCGCGCGGAGAGGTCGTTGATCAGCAGTTCGCTCTGCTTCAGGATCGCGCGGGTGAGTTCGAGGGCATCATCCGGCGTGAAGGCGCGGACCTGGATCGTCATGATCTGCGAGGTCGTATCGAAGCCGACCGACACCATGCGCCGCCAGTAGAGGATGAGTCCTTCCATTGGAAGCGTGGTGTCGAGGCGTGCCCACCAGTCGGCCTCGCGGCGCGAGAAAAGCGACTTGTAGTCGATCTCCGCCGCGAGCAGATCGATGATCTGGCGGCTGCGCACGAAATCGAGCACGACATAGGCATCGGCAACTGTGGGTGTCGAACCGCCGCCGCTGATGAGGCCCATAAGATCCGGGGCTTGAGTGGTCGTGGCGCTGCGGACGGCGAAACGGGTCTCGGATGCGTACTGGTCGCTGGCAAAGAAAGCGTAGTACGCCGCGACGATCGCAGTCGGTACAACAACGACGAGCATGAGGGAGATCATGATGATGCGGCGGCGCAGGCGCTGTCCACTGCCGAGCGCAGGAGCCCTGCGAGCGCCGTCCTGCTCGGCGTCGGCGGGCAACGGAGATCGTACTTCTGCGATGGCCGGCTTATCTGGCGTACTGGGTTTCGGCTTCAAGGCGGGCGCCATTGCAACCGCTTCCTTCTCTCGTTTGCTGACGCGTTAAGCCGGCCGGTTCGTGCGAGGCGCGGGTTGCTTCAGGTTCATGAGTTTTTTGTGGACCGATAGACCTTCTTCGAGGTCGTCGTAGAGTTCGACGCTTCCGTCGTGCACCACAGCAGCCACCTCGCAGTAACTGCGCAGAGTGGTGACGCTGTGCGAAACCATGACGATGCGCGAATTGACGAGCTTCTCCTTGAAGGCAACGCGACACTTCTCTTTGAACCGGTCGTCGCCGACCTCGGTGATCTCGTCGACGAGATACCAGTCGAAGCTCACTGCCATGCTGATCCCGAACGCGAGACGCGCCCGCATGCCTGACGAGTACGTCGAGACCGGCATCTCGAAGAATGGCCCGAGTTCGGAGAAGTCACGCACGAATTCGAGGACCCGGTCGGTATCCTGCCCATAGATGCGGGAAACGAAGCGCGTGTTGTCAGCGCCGGTCGTGCTGCCGTTGAAGCCACCTGTGAAGCCGAGCGGCCACGACACGCTGCCTTCGCGGATGATGTGGCCATGGTCCGGCCGTTCGCTGCCGGCGATGAGGCGCAGCAATGTCGACTTGCCCGCGCCGTTCTGTCCGATGATGGCGATGTTGCGGTGAGCGAAGGCGGCCGTCACTGAACGAAGCACGGTCTTGCGGCCCCGGCCGAGCTTGTATGACTTCGTGATGTCGATGAGCCGGATCACGTCATGCCTCTCCGTGTGGCAGATAGCGTTCCGCCGCGAGGCCGATCAGCGTCGTCACCAGTCCCCACCCGAGCAGGTATTCGAAGCTGATGTAGTCGGGCCGGTAGCCCTCGTAGTAGCCGTAACGCAGCCACTCGATGCCATGCAGGATCGGGTTCCACGTCAGAATGTCATTCAGCTGTGATGGCAGCATGCCGGGTGTGAAGAAGATGCCGGACATCAGGAACAGCGGCCGGCTGATCATGCCTTCGATATGGCGCCACGAGGCTGAGTACGAGTTCACCACGGCGTTGACTGTGCCGAGGCCGAAGCCAAGCAGCGCCAACGCGCAGATGCCCGCGGCGAAGATATCCAGATGCGCGGGGGCGGGGGTGTCCTCGACGATCATGAGCCCCGCGATGATGATGGCCATGGAGAGGAGGCTTGTCGCGATCTCCAGAATGCCGCGCGCGATCATGGTGTCGACGCGTTTGACGATGGGGAAGGCGAGTAGCGCCTGGTTCGCGCTGAATGCGGCGCCGATCTGCACGGCGAGGCGGCGCTGGATGCTGTAGCCGAGCATGCCGAGCGCGAGAAACAGGTAGAGGCTCTGTCCGACGGCGGGCACGCGTCCAATCATGTAGAAGGCGAAGGAGAGGGCGATGACACCGCCGAGCGGCTCCAGGATCGCCCAAAGGTAGCCAACCTGCGAGCGGCCGAAGCGGACTCTGGTCTCACGCAACAGCAGCGCCGCAACAACGCGCGACATGATTGCGAGTGATGCGCCTCCAGATGTTGCCAGACGGCTAGTCATTGAACGAACGCACGTTGCCGCTGAGGTTGCCAAAGGAACGCGTCCCGAGGTCGAGCAAGCGCAACACTTTGGCGATCTCCACGCCCGGCGCGTTGGCGATGTAGAGCACGTCCTTGTCGCGCACGAGGAAGCCGCGCGCATAGAAATAGCTGCCCGGATCCCTGAGGCTGATGCGATAGACGGTCGGGACTGTGCCGGTGCCGCTGTAGGATCTCGCGTGCGGCGCGATCTGGCGCATGACGGCTTCGGATTCGTAGCGGAATACAAAAATGCCGGTCGAGTCCGCGCGCTCGTCGATGAGTCCGCCTGCCAGCGCCATGGCTTCGAGCGCATTGACTTGTGAGGCGGGGAACACATACGCGCCAGGCTTGTGAACCGCGCCGAAGACCGAGTAGCGCTTCGGGTCGTGGTTGATGTAGATGCGGTCGCCGGCAAGGATGTAGATGTTCTCGCTCTGCTCTTCGATGATGCGCTCGAGAAGCTGGGTGCCGCGATCTTGCCCGCGTACGAACGTCACGTAGACCTCACGCGCTGGAAAGCGCGAGCCGCCGGCCTTGGCGACGACGTCGAGCAGCCGGTCGCCGGTCGTAGACAGCGGGTAGCGGCCAGGTTTCGCGACATCACCGGCAAGAACGAAGGTGTTGCTTTCCGTGCTGGTGATCGAGACGACGACCTGGGGCTGAATGGCGCGCCCCTGCAGCCGTTCGACGATCAGTTTCTGAACCTCGAGGGGTGTGCGGTCCTGGACCTTCATCAGGCCGGCGTAGGGCAACGAGATGCTGCCCTGCTGATCGACTTGAAGCGCTGGAAATGTTGCGTGACGCTGCTCTTTGCCTGTGAAAAGACCGCCCTCGCCGGCCTCGTAGACGGTAACGGCCAGCACGTCGCCCGCGCCGATGCGCGAACGAGGGGCCGTCGCCGCGGTGCGCATGAGGCGGCCGAGGCCCCCTCTGTTTGCTGCGCCGATGGCACGGATGACGTCATGACTGACGTCGACAACCACATACTCGGTTGGATCCGTCGTGCTGGGCGCGCCACCTATTTCGCGCGACAGCGGTCCGCTGGACGGCGTGACGCCACAGCCGGCTGCAAACAGGCAGGTCAGTGCGGCCAGGCCGCGGCGCGCAGCCCGCAGTGATGGCTGCCAGTTTCGCATAGCCCCTGAGACCATAACTGCGCCCACGATAATTCTACCTTAAATAGAGAAGACATAGCGAGCGCGGCGTGGTCAACAATCAATCCACCTCACCCGCAGAGATTGCTGTTTGCCGCGTCTGAATTGTTGCCCATTCGCCACGAAGGACGGATCTAGGTCACGGAATTCCCAATTTATCAGACAAAAACGATTGCCGATGCATTGAATTCGTCGTCGTGTCGAGATAAAAAATACAACTTAAGATTGGATTTATTGCTATGATGCATCCGGCCCTGGCCTCCGCTGGACGTCCTTGGCGGCATTCTGGCGTGTTTATGATGCAATTTTGGCTGGTGGAGTCGGGGGATGAAAGATGTTCGCGCCGCAACGCTTTCCAGTGGGATCTGGCGGCTCAGGGATGTCCTCGCGGGAGCGGTCGGCATTGAGTTGGTGCGGTGGCCGATGCTGGTCGGATCGGGCGCCTTCGACGTCGTTATCGGCTGGGGGCACAAGTCGACGGCGGCGGCGGCGCGCGAATTCTCTGCGCGCCGCAACAAGCGCTATGTCGCGATCGAAGATGGCTGGATCCGGTCCATCAAGCCCGGGCCCGACGAACTGCCGAGGTCGCTGATCCTCGATCGGACCGGGATCTACTACGATGCCAGCGCACCATCTGATCTCGAGCGCCTGATTGCTGAGAACGCGCGTAACGTGGATGCCGAGGCGCGGCTGCGTGCCGAGCGCGGTATGGCGCGGCTGCGGCGGGACGCCGTTTCCAAGTACAACGATGGCCCATGGCTGGATGAAGCGGCACTGGGCTTTGCGCCCCGTGGGACGCGCCGCCGCGTGCTGGTGATCGACCAGACTTACGGCGATGCCTCGGTCGGCGCGGGCCTGGCGGACGGCGGGTCCTTCATTGCAATGCTCGAGGCCGCGCGCGCGGAAAATCCCGGCGCCGAGATCGTCGTCAAAGTTCATCCTGAAGTGATGACCGGCGCCAAGTTCGGCTACTTGACCGGCGTGGAAGCGGATGATGTCCGCGTCATCTCGATGCCGGTCAACCCGTGGGCGCTGCTCGAGATCGTCGATCGCGTTTATGTCGTCACGAGTCAACTCGGGTTCGAGGCGCTGATGGCGGGCCTCCCCGTCAGTTGCTTTGGCGCGCCGTTCTACGCTGGATGGGGGCTCACCGATGACCGGATCGCCGTGCCGCGTCGCACGGCACGCCCGACGCTCGCACAAGTGTTTGCTGCGGCCTACCTCGACTACGCCACCTACATCGACACGCGATCCGGTCAGCGCATCAGTTTCGAGGCGGCGCTGGATCAGATCGTGAAAGACAGGGCCAGCGCACCCACGCCCGGCCCGCGCACGCCGATGCGGAACCGATGGCGCGCCGTGAGGTCTGGCTGGCGCTGGCCGGGGCGGACGGTTGGCGGGCAGATCGACAAGGCCTGACGATGCGCGCGGAGCAAGGCCGATGCTGAAAGGCATGACGCGATCGGGAGGCCAGACGCCGACGTGTGTGGTGATCACTGGTGCCAGTCGAGGCCTCGGCCGCGCGCTCGCGCTGGCTTACGCCAAGCCAGGATGTCTTCTCGGATTGACGGCGCGCGATCCTGTGGCGCTCGAAGACGTTGCCATGGAATGCCGGCGATGCGGCGCGGACGTATCGACATGCGTCGCCGATGTGACGATCCGGGATGCTCTTGCGGCATGGGTGTCGAAGATCGACGCGCGGTGCCCGATCGATCTGCTGATCGTCAATGCGGGCTGCTTCAGCGGGCGGCGCGCCGATGCCGACTGGGAGCGACTGGAGCCGGCGATCGGCGTGCTGCGTGTCAACCTGGAAGGTGCAATCCGATCGATCGACGCTGTTCTCCCGCTCATGAGCGCGCGCCGGCGCGGCCACATCGCGGTGATCGCGTCGCTCGCCGGCGTCTATCCGCTTGCTGACGCGCCGGCCTACAGCGCCTCAAAGGCTGGTATTGCCGCCTACTGCGAAAGTCTGCGTGATTTGGTGGCGCCGTTGGGGATCAAGGTTTCGGTTGCCTATCCGGGACACATCGCGACACAGCAGGCTGAGATGCAGCAGGGCGCGCTGCACATGATGATGACGCCTGAGACGGCGGCGCGCCGGATCGGCTACGGTCTCGCGCGGCGCCGCGCGCGGATCTGGTTGCCGGTGACGATGGCCGTTCTGGCGCGCCTCGGCGGTATGCTGCCTCCGGCGTTGCGACGACGGGCAGGTCAGCGCTTTCGCTTCAGTGTGCGCGAGGGCCACGCCGTCGACCGATGACGGTTTAGAACCGGTAGCGGACGCCCAATGTTGCGAAGTGCACGCCGCCACCGACACCGTTGAACATGCCGACGTCGCCGAACAGTATGCGCGCGCCCGAGCGATGATGGATGCGCGCGACAAGGTCCCATCGCGGATAGGCAGGCAGGCCGATCGTGATCTCGGGCGAGAAGAAATGCAGCAGCCTGGAGCCGCGGCCGGTCTTGTCACGTTGGCGCTCGATGTCGGGGACGGCACTCGCGAAGTTCAATCCCGTCGAAGCGGCAATCGTCGTGCGCACGTAGCGGTTCCATGGAAACCACGTCCACCGCGCGTATAGAGCGGCCCACACTTCGGTTTCGTGCATGAGGCCGAAGCGCTGGCCGATGCCGAATTCGCCTTCGAGATCGATGACGGAGGCGATTGTCGCGAGCCGGCGCGAGGCTGCGCCTGCGACGATCCCTGCGCGAGCGAAGTCCCACTCCCAGGGTGGCACGTAGGCTTCAGGCACGAACGTCGTGAGATTCTCGAGGCCGAACATCGACAGCATCCCGGTCGTGGTGAAGACGCCGCCGTAGACGTGCATGGCGCATTGCCCGGCGCAGAATGGCTCGCTGCTCTTGGGTAGATGGTTCTCGAACCAGGAGAAATCCGCCTTCGGGGCCGGTTCGGCGTTTGTGGTTCCGGTGTGGGTGAGGAGGATCAGAGAGCCGACGAGGAGGCGGAGGCCCAGGCGGCTCAGTTCGCTGCACCTTGTCATTCGCCTCCCCCAACACACACGCTTACAGCACATCAATTGTGGTGTGAGTCGGATTGTTTTGCAATCTAAAGTAGAGTTACAATCAGCCATAATCTGGGGACGGGCTGGAGGGCAGGCGTCGTCAGGCGGAACCGCATCCGGACGTTCGGTCGTCGTGCCGGGTGGCAAAGCTTATCCCCGAGCACTGAGCGCTGAGTAGATTTCGGAGACGCGGACACGCCGGCTCGCAAGCCTTCTCCGAGAAAGCCCATCCCATGGATACCCCGAACCTCGGCCTTCCGTTCATCATCGCTGCCCAGGCGCAGAAGCACGTCACGCACAACGAGGCGCTGCGCAGGCTCGACGCGTTGGTGCATCTCGCGGTCATCGATCGCGACCTCGCCGCGCCACCGGAGTCACCGGCTGACGGCGAGCGCTACATCGTTGCCGCGAGTTCCGACGGCGCCTGGGCGGGACACGACCTCGAGATCGCGGCGTTCCAGGATGGCGGCTGGGCGTTCCTTGTCCCTCGGCCGGGGTGGCGTGTGTGGATTGTCGACGAGGCGCGACTGTGTGTGTGGAATGGCAGCGTCTGGTCGTCTCTTGGAGATGGTGGCAGCGGCAGCGATGGCGCGTTCGAGATGGTCGGCATCAATGCCACGGCCGACACGACCAATCGCCTTGCGATATCGGCTGCCGCTTCTCTCTTCAATCATGCCGGCAGCAGCCACCAACAGAAGATCAACAAGGCAGCTCCAGCCGACACGGCATCGCAGATCTATCAGACGGGCTTCTCCGGCCGCGCCGAGATCGGCCTCACCGGCGACGACGATTTTCGCTTCAAAGTAAGCGGTAACGGCAGCGATTGGAATGAAGCCATCCTGCTCGACAAGGACAGTGGCGAAGCAGCCTTTCCTTCCGGCTTCAGCGATCCGGTCGCGACGCGCGAGCAACTCAAGATCGTGACGCTCACGCAATCGGCCTACGATGCGCTCGATCCGCCCGATGCCGGCACACTCTACTTCGTAGAGAGTGTGACCTGATGCCGGTAGCGAGCGGCGGCAGTGCAGTCGCGCGCGTATTCCTCGGCGCAAGTGAGCTGCTGACGGTCTACCGCGGCGCAACGCCGGTCTTTGACCGGACCCCAGCAGGCGTTCTCGGCATTCTTGTCGACAACAGCGGCAACTATCTCGTCGATCGGGCCGGCACGTATCTGCACGAGGCGGCGCCCTTCGAAGCACCGCCGCCGGAAATCACAGACTACCTGCTGACGGAGGAGGGCGATCGTCTGACGCTCGAGGACGGCACGCCGATCGCGCTCGACGGCACGATCAATGGGCTGCCCGTCGCCGTCGATCTCGATGGCACCGAATGGGTGTTCGTCGTGCAGAGCGGCCTGACCATGAAATGCCGCCTTTCCGAATTTGTGGAGTTCGTCGATGGCTGACAGGAAGATCACCGAGCTGCTTGAGGCGGGCACGCTGACAGGTGCGGAACTGATCGCGCTCGTCCAGAGCGGCGTGACCCGGCAGACGACCATCAACGCGCTCAAGGAGCTTGTTCTTGCGGTCGCGCCTCAGGGTTTCGAGATCGGTGACTGGTACGTCACGCGCGGAAACGCGCTCGCCGTCGTCACGATCAGCGCGCTGCCGGGCGATGGCGGCGCCCAGATCACCGACGTCGCGTACCGCGTTGACGGCGGCTCGTGGATCAGCTCGGGGGGGACAGGCAGCTTCAACATCACCGGTCTCACGAACGGCGTCGAGTGCAGCATTCAGCTTCGCGCGATCAACGTCGCCGGGGCGGGGGACGCGAGCGATACCAAGGCCGTGACCCCAGCGACTGTCCCTGACGCGTTTGCCTCCGGCGATTGGTCGATCGCGCCAGGCGACGCGGCAGCGAATGTCACCCTCATCGTTCTCCCGGCAGACGGCGGCGCAAGCATCACCGACATCGAGTACCGATTGGACGGCGGATCGTGGTCATCGAGCGGTGGCGCCATTTCGTTCACGATCAGCGGCCTCACGAATGGCCAGCCGTATGATGTCGAGCTGCGAGCCGTGAACAGCGTCAGTGCCGGCGGCGCCAGCGACACGAAACAGGTCGAGCCGGAGGCCGCGAGCGACACCACGGCCCCGATACTCAGCAGCGCGGCCGCGACCGAGGATGGCCACGACGCGGCTGATCTGTCCGTCAGCACGGACGAAGGCAATGGCACGCTGTATTGGGTGATCACCACCAGCGCGACCACGCCGAGCGCATCACAAGTCAGGGCCGGGCAGGATCATACGGGTGCGAGCGCAGCAGACAGCGGCAGTGACGCCGTAGCCGCGACCGGTCCGCAATCGAGCAGCGCATCCGGCCTCGTCGCCGAGACCACCTACTACGCCCACTTCATGCATGAGGACGCCGCGTCGAACCAGTCTAGCGTCGCGACTAGCGCTGCTTTCACGACCGAGGCGGAGGACGACGACGAATGGTCCCCGCTCGATCTCGGTGCCAAACTTCTCGCATGGTGGGATTACGCCGATACCGCGAACCTCTGGCAAGATACATCTGCGACGACTGCGGTCACCTCGGACACCGATCCAATCGGGCGCGTCAGCGATAAGAGCGGCAACGGAAAGCATTTGCTGCAAGCGACGAGCGGCAGTCAACCGGCCTATCGAACCGGCCCCGCGCGCGCCGTATTTGATGGCGGGAGCGACTATTTGTCGGTCGCGTCACCGGCGTTCCCGATCTCGGAGATGGAACTCTTCCAGGTATTTGAACAGCACGCGGCAAACACCGCTTGGCCGGGCGTCTATGTTTTTGCGCCGAGCTCCGGCACCGACTGGCAGAAGGCCGACGCTCTCGTGGTCGAGCTTTCCAATAATGCCTCTCTTCTGGCGGTCGGCGCGAACAACTCGAGTTTGGGGCTCGCTTGGTCGGGTTCCGGAAACACGCCGCTGGCCCTCACGCGCATCAGGTTGAGCGGGGGATCGGCGCTACTTGCCGTCAACGGCTCCACTGTCTCGACGGATGCGAGTTACACGCTCGACAGCGCGCACTCAGGGGCATTGATCGATGGCGCTCGCGTCACCAGCGGCAACGTGTCGGGATCGTACGGCCCCATCTCGCGCCGGGAGACGGTGCTCACGACACCTCTGACGAGCGAAGAAGCCGCAGCGCTCACCAATTACATGATGACCAGGCACGGGCTGTGACGAGGCGCATCGCCGTTCTGGTGCCGCCCGCCACGTCATGTGATGTCCGCGATCGGTTCGCCGCCGTGCGCGGTCGCGCCCTGCCGGAAGATCTGGAGAACTGACATGCCGACGACGCGACTTTGGTCCGAACTCGCAGCCTTCCCCAAGGGTCGGCGTATCGCCATCATTTCCGATAGCTTCGGCGGCCCGAATGTCGCCCGGCAGGAGAGCTTCCCTCAAGCCTACTCGTCGACAACCGGCGTTGTCGCGATGTTGCAGGCGCTTTCGTTCGGCCAGTTCCTTGTCGATGCTGACGACGTCCATGCGGTTTCCGGAGAAACCACTGCTGAGATGCGCGCGCGCTACGGTGACGATATCGCGGCTACCTACGGCCGCTTCGATATCCTGTGGATCGATGGTGGCCGCAACGATGGCCACACATCGCTCGCAAGCGGCGAGGAGACCATTGCCAACATCGTCGCGATGGCGACCGCTGCGCGCGATGCAGGCAAGCTGGTTCTCGTCTTCACGCCGAACCCACCACGATCCTATGCAATTTCGAGCGACGACCATCGTCGCGTGCGCGGCTACGTCAACCGCGAGGTGAAAAAGTGGTGCGCCACGCAAGCCAGTGTCGCCTACATCGACGTCTGGCGCGATTGGGTCGATCCGGCCGACGCGACGGGTGGTCCCGCATCCGGCATCACGACCGACGGCCTCCACCCGGACGTTACCGGCGCCATCTACGCCGCCCGCCGTACGCTTGAGCAGATTGGTGCATCTTACTCCCGGCCGCCGCGCGAGCAGAGTGCCTGGGATTGGTATGACCCAACCACGAATCCGAAGGGAAACCTGCTGGCGTTGCGCTCGACCTCGGTGCCGCGGATGGCCGGCACGGACGGCTCCGTTTCCACGTACTCCGGCACGGTCGCCTCGGGCTTCACCGCCGAACGGATTGCCGGTACGGGCGACGAGATCGCGTTCTCGAAGGAGGCGGCCGTCGCTGGTTACGACAGCCCCGGCTCGGACGCGCAGGTCATCACCGTTTCCACACTCGACGGCGCGACCAACGGCGTCCTGCGCACCGACATTGGCAGCGCGCCCGATGACACGACGAAAGGCAGCTTCATCTTCGGTCAGTTCGAGGTTGAGCTTGCGGGAATGGGCGGTTGCACTGGGCTCTTCGCGTTGATGCAGTACTGGGACGGCGCCGCCAACGTGGGCTCGTACGGCCTCAACAATGGTTCGGGCGGCGTCATTCCCTGGCCTGACGGCACCTACCTGATCCGCACCCCATCCCTGCTCATCGGGGAGGCGGCGCAGAACCTGCAACTGATGTTGGGTTTCGTATTCGAGAGTGGTGGTTCTGGTGTCATCAAGGCCCGCAGCCCTGGGATTTGGATCCGCTAGGCAGGCCCGCCACACTCTCGCACGCAGCGTGCGGGCCATGCGTGCGCCGCATCGAGGCAACACCCTCAATAGCAATCATAAGTTGCTGTGAATTAAACTATCGCAACCATTGCGTGAATTGAGCCGCCGGTCTACCGATGAGTCACGCGGTTGTCCTGCGGATCGCGGGCGGCTGGGAGCGTGCTCTCTTTGGATGTGCGTACGGGGGTTTTTATTGTGTTTGAGGCCGGTGCATCAGTTCCTGGGGCCGACATTCTCTTAGCCGGTTATGCCTGCCGACTGCCCGGCGCGCCGAGTGTTGCCGAATTCTGGTCTGTCCTTAAAGAACGCCGCTGCACCGTGAGTGAGATCGGCGAGGATCGCTGGCCGCTTGGCCGCTATTTCCACCCTCGTCCCGGCGAGCCGGGAAAAGCCTATACCTTTCGTGCCGGCGTGATCGAGGCGCCGTGGTCATTCGACCCGTCGGTTTTCGGAATCTCGCCGCGGGAAGCGGCTCAGGTCGATCCGCAGCAGCGTCTTCTGCTCGAACTCGTGTGGGAAGCGTTCGAGGATGCAGGGGTGCCGCCGTCTCGACTGGCTGGCGCCGTGGTCGGTGTCTTCGTCGGCGCATCGTCCGTCGATCACGGCACCCGGCGGGTGTTCGATCCTGCCGCTGGCGACGCCTACTACATGACCGGCAGTGCGCTCTCGCTGATCGCCAACCGCATCTCCTATACGTTCGATTTCACGGGGCCGAGTTTCATCATCGACACAGCGTGCTCGTCGTCGCTCGTCGCGTTGCACCAGGCCATGGCAGCGCTGCGCAGCGGCGAGATCGACACCGCTGTCGTGGCAGGCGTCAACATGCTCCTGTCTCCCTTTCCCTTCATCGGATTTTCGAGTGCGCGAATGCTCTCGCCCGAGGGATTGTGCCGAGCCTTCGCGGCCAACGGCCAAGGCTATGTGCGCAGCGAAGGCGGCGTTGCGATCGTGCTCGCACGCGAGGGGGCCGCCATCCTCGATCACGGCGATCCGCACGCGCGTATCTTGGCGTCCGGGGTCAACTCGGACGGCCGGACAGTCGGCGTCGCGTTGCCGTCCTTCGAAGCGCAAGGTCGCTTGCTGCGTACGGTCTACGATCGCAATGGAATAGACCCAGATAGGCTTGCCTTCATCGAGGCGCACGGCACCGGCACGCGTGTCGGTGATCCGATCGAAGCGCGCGCCATCGGCGAACACATTGGTCGCCGTCGTCGCGATCCATTGCCGATCGGCTCGGCGAAATCCAATATCGGCCATCTCGAGCCGGCGTCGGGTCTCGTTGGATTGCTCAAGGCAACGCTCGCGCTTCGCCACGATCTGCTTCCAGCAACGCTGCACGCCGAGGAGCTCAATCCCGACATCCCGTTCGACGCGCTCAATTTGCATGTCGCTCGCGAGGCGGTGCCTCTTGTGCGTTCCGGCGGACCGCGCTGCGCGGGCATCAGCACGTTCGGCTTCGGTGGCACCAACGCCCACGTTGTCATCGCGGATCCGCCGCCGCGCCATTCACCAGCCTGGATCCCCGCGCCGCTGGCGGGCGTGGTTCCCGATCAAGGTGCCGCTTCTGCTCCCGCCCCTCCGCCTCTCGCTGCGATGCTGACAGCGCGCAGCAGTTCCGCGCTCGCTGCCGGTGCACAACGGCTCGCCGACGTCATCGAGCGCGGCGAGGCCGATGCGAGTGAGGTTGGCGCGGCGCTCGCCCACTGCCGTGAGCGGCTTTCCGAGCGCGCGATCGTGATCGGCGATCTGCAGGTCGGACTGTCCGCGCTCGCTGAAGGCGCGGCCTGTGATCAGGTGGTGCGCGGCGAGGCGATCGCGGCGAACGCGCCGGTTGCGTTCGTCTTTTGTGGAAATGGCGCGCAGTGGTCCGGTATGGGGCGCGTGGCACTCGACAACGATCCGATCTTTCGCCACCACTTCAGTGACATCTCGGCGTCGATCGAAGCGCGGGCGGGGTGGTCGGCGATCGACATGCTCGTCTCCGCTGATCTGCCTGATCGTCTGCGGTGCACGAGCATTGCTCAGCCGTTGCTGTTCGCGCTGCAGGCGGCCGCAGCCGACACGCTTCGCGCACGCGGGCTCGCGCCGGCCGTCGTTGTCGGCCACAGTGTCGGCGAAGTCGCAGCCGCCTATGCCGCAAGGCTCTACGATCGCGAGCAAGCCGTCCGCCTCATTCTCGCGCGCTCGTCCGCGCAGGAATTTGCGCGCGGTATGGGCAAGATGGCCGTTCTGCACGTCTCGCAGGAGGCGGCACAGCGCTTCATCGACCAGATTGGTGCGGCGGCGATCGAGATTGCGGCGATCAACGGTCCGGCGTCGGTGACCGTGGTCGGCCCCGCCGTAGATATCGCATCGATGCTGCGCGCGGCGGCGGACGCGGTTATCGCGGGCCAGCAGCTCGACATCGACTATCCTTTCCACAGTCGCATCATGGACGCCGCACGCGACCGGATCATTGACGATCTCGCCGGTCTCAATGCGCGCCCTGGCGATGCGATCTTCATGTCGACCGTCGATGCCGCACCGCTCGATGCGGCAGCTTTCGATGGCACGTACTGGTGGCGCAACGTGCGCCTGCCGGTGCTGTTCGCCGACGCGATCCGTCGTGCGGCGGCGCATGGTGCCGGCGTCTTCGTCGAAATCGGGCCGCGTGCCGTGCTCCGGTCTTACCTCGATCAGACGCTTCGAGCGGCAAGCGCCACCTTCGCCGTGGTGCCGACCTTCTCACGCGAGGACAAGCCGTCCGTCGACGCACTCAAAGTGACGTGTGCCACGGCCATCGCTCGCGGCGCATGCTTTGATGTGGCGCGCGCGTTCGGCGCACGGCCCGCAACAGGCTGGCGTCACCTCCCTCATTATGCCTGGCAACGCACCCACCTCTACACTGCCGGAACCGCGGAAGCGCTCGGTGGTGTCGAGACGACCCTTGCGGGTGCCGCAACCGATGGCCTGATTGGCTATCGTACGTCCAGTGACGTTGCTGTCTGGCATAGCCATATCGATACCGTGGTGCGCCCGGAGCTTGGCGATCATTGCGTCGCCGGCAAACCGTGGCTTCCGGCCGCTGCGTTCGCCGATATGGCGCTTGCGGCGGCCCAGATGTGGCTCGGTCACGATCGGGTGGAGTTGCGCGACTTCGATATCTCCCGTCCGCTCGTGTTGTCGGCTGATACGACAATGGATGTGCGCACCAGCATTGATGCCGGGACCGCGACCTGCGAGATCGCAAGCCGTCCGCGTCAGTCGGAGGATGCGTGGCAAGTCCACGTGCGTTGTCGCGTTGCTGTGCTCATCGAGGGCGCGCCGCTGTCGTTCGTCACCCCATCTGCCGACACCATCACCCACACCGTCTCGTCAGCGGAGATTTACACCCGCGCTGCACGCGTTGGCCTCGACTACGGTCCTGCTTTCCGACGTCTGTCCGGCGTCTCGATGACCGCGCGTGGTGACCTGCAGGTGTCGTTCGATGCCGCATCAGGTCTGTGGCCGCGCGCCTCGGTTCTCTCGCCGAC
>CAZKZT010000009.1:0-22030 GCA_964557265.1 uncultured Hyphomicrobium sp. | reverse complement strand
ATCCGCGCACCTACGGCGACCGGCTGACGATCCTCACCAACGGCGGCGGCGCTGGCGTGATGGCGACCGACCGGCTCGGCGATCTCGGCGGCACGCTCGCCACGCTGTCCGACAAGACAAAGGCGGCTCTCGACGCTGTCCTGCCACCGACATGGTCGCACGGCAACCCGATCGACATCATCGGCGACGCCGACGCGGAACGCTATAGCGCCGCGCTCGAAATCGTGCTCGCGTCCGATGAAACCGATGCCGTTCTCGTGATGAACTGCCCGACCGCGCTCGCATCGAGCACCGACATCGCCGAAAAGATCGTCGCCACCGTCGAGGCGCGACGCTCGAGCGGCGCCTGGCCGAAACCGCTTTTGGCCACCTGGCTCGGCGACGGCGCGAGCCGTGACGCACGCAAGCTGTTCGCCGCGAAGAAGATCGCGAGCTTCGCAACCCCCGCCGAGAGCGTCGACGGCTTCATGCAGCTCGTCGGCCACGCCCGCGCTCAGGCTGCACTGATGCGCACGCCGCCGTCCCTTCCCGACTTCACCTTCGACGGTGCAGCCGCGCGCGCCATCACGCGCCGTGCACTCGACGCCGACCGCAGCGTGCTTTCCGAGATCGAGGCCAAAGATCTGCTCGCGACCTATGGCATCCCCGTGGTCAAGACCAGCGTCGCGGCCGATCCTGCCGAGGTTCGCCGCCTCGCCGAGGACATCATCGCCGCCCACGGCGCCCTGGTGATCAAGATCGTCTCCGACGACATCTCGCACAAATCCGACGTCGGTGGCGTCCGGCTTGGACTGGAGCATCCCGAGGAAGCCGAGCGTGCCGCAGTGGACATGCTCCAGCGCATCAGCCGCCTCAAGCCCGACGCCCATATCAAGGGCTTTGCCGTCCAGCCGATGATCCGCCGCCCGCGCGCCCACGAGCTCATTCTCGGCATGTCCGTCGATCCGACCTTCGGGCCACTGATGATGGTCGGCGCCGGCGGCACCGGTGTCGAGGTTCTGCGCGACACCGCGCACGCGCTGCCGCCACTCGATCTCAATCTCGCGCGCGACATGATCCAGCAGACCCGAATCTCGCGGCTGTTGCAGGGCTATCGCGACCGCCCTGCCGCCGACATCGACGAAATTGCCGAGACGCTCGTTCGTCTCAGTTATCTCGTCGCCGACCACCCTGAAATTCGCGAGATCGACATCAATCCGCTGATCGCCGACGAGAAGGGCGTCATTGCGCTCGACGCGCGCGTGAAGGTCGTCGACAACGCACGCGAGCCACGCGAGCCGATGTCGATCCGGCCCTATCCGTCGCAGTGGGAAGCCCAAGCGACGCTCGATGAACTCGGTGCGGTCCAGATCCGCCCGATCCGTCCCGAGGACGCGCCCCTCTACGCCGAGTTCATCTCCGGCGTCACCACCGAGGACCGCCGCCTGCGCTTCTTCGGCGCCGGCATCAACTTCACCCACGACGTGCTCGCGCGCCTGACCCAGATCGACTACGCGCGCGAAATGGCCTTCGCCGCGATCGAACCGTCGACGGGCAAGTTGCTTGGCGCCTCCCGCTTCATCGCCGACCCCGACTATACGCGCGGCGAGTACGCCATCCTCGTGCGCTCCGACCTCAAGGGGCGCGGTCTCGGCTGGCGGCTGATGCAGCACCTCATCGACTACGCCAAGGCGGAAGGCCTGCAGCAGCTCCACGGCGCCGTCCTCGCAGAGAACACCACCATGCTGCGCATGTGCGCCGCGCTCGGCTTCAGCATCGCCCTCGATCCCGAGGACGACAGCCTGCGCCAAGTCGTGCTCAAGCTCGCCTGATCCGAGCAGCGTTTCGGCCACGCCGCCACGACGCACAGACGCGACGGAACGCCTGCGGCCGGAGCTTGCTGCGCCGGCCGCAAATCGCGTCAGAACTTGGCCGTCGCCGTCACGATGAACGACCGGCCCGGCTCGTAGAGCGGTGTCACGATGCCCCACTCCTGTCCGTACGTCGCGCGCTCGGCGTAGAGCTGATTGAAGATGTTGCGCACGTCGACGCGGAACGTGAGGTCGAGTTTGGTCAGGGCCGGCTTGTACTCGACGAACGCATTGACCACCTTGTAGCCCTTGTACGGCGGCGATCCGGCGATCACGAAATCGTACTCGGGTGCGATCTTGGCATCGGCGCCGACGGCAAAACCGGTTCCGACAAAGCGGTGATAGCCGGCAATGGTGATGATCTCGCCGACCGGCGTCGCGAGGTAGGTGCCGGTATCGGAGTCGGCCGGCTGGCCGTCGATCGTCACCTTGATGTTCGCGTACTTCACCTTGAGGAAGCCGTGGCCCCAATCGTAGCCGACGCCGACCTCGAAGCCCTCCGATTCCACATCGCGCGAAATCATGCGGATCCGCGCGTCATCGATCTGCGACCGGAAGACCGAACCTTCGACCGTCCAGCCCTGAAAGCGGGCGATCAGGCCGGCATTGACGTTGTCGGCAGTCGTCGAGCGCAGGCCGGCGCTGTAATCCCAGGCCGGGCTCATGACGAAGTTCTCCGCGAGCGCGATGCCGGCCCAGACGTGCGAATAGCCGGCCTTGAAGGTCAGGAAGCGCCCGATCAGATCCTGCTCGAACGAGGCATTGCCGCTGAAGCCGCCATCCTTCAATTCGCTTCCGTCGGTGCCGGTGAACCACTGGTAGTCGCCGCGGCCGCCGAACGACAGTCGCGTTCCGCGGATCGGCTCCAGCCGTGCCTGCGCGTAGGCGCCGACGACGTCGCTCTTCTCGCGCGCATACTCTCCCGGATAGGAAAGCATCGCGTCGCGCCTGTTGAAATCGACACCGGCGATGATGTTGCCGCCGGTGAAGGCGAACTTGTTCTCGGCCTTGCCGTTGAATGTTTCGGAGATGCCATAGCCGGGCGAGACGGCGCCGGTGATGCGGTGCGTGTAGGGCGTGCCGACGTAGGTCTCGCTGTGCGCGATGACGACCTTCGGATCCCACCAGCCTTCGGGCGTCGCGTCGCTGTAGTTGAAGACCGTCGTCTTGCGGTCGATCTCGTAGCGCCGGTAGAGCGGCTCGGCAGGACCGGAGGGTGGAATGACGAAGTTGGCGCGATAGGGCCGTTCGGCATCGTCGCTGAAGCGCTCATGGCTGAGCTCGAAGCGATGCCCCGAGGGCGCCTGATAGGCGATCTTGCCGAGGCCGGTCCACGTGTCGACCTCCGTGCCGCCGACGGTCCGTCCGTTGCCCGCCTCGAAGTTGTCGCCCTTGCCGAGATTGAAGTAGGCGAGAACCTCGAAGCCGTTCGACATGCCGTAGCCGGCCATGCTGTTCGTGAAGACAAGGCCGTTCGAGTTGAACTTCGATTTTACGAAGCCGCCGGTGCCATCGCGATCGAGGAAGTCGCGCACGTCCTTCGTCTCGTAGACGATCGAGCCCGTGAGTGCGCCGAATCCGGCATCGGCCGGTGCCACGCCCGCATCGACCCGGACCGCCTTGAGCAGGCTCGGATCGATGAAATTGGTGCCGTTGTGATGGAACACCTTGTTGTTCTGCATCGCGCCGTCGATCGTCACGGCGAGGGTCGTCTCCTCGAAGCCGTTGACATAGACCTTCTGCGACGTCGGAAGCGAGCTGCCGACGAGAATGCCGGGCTGCTCCGAGAACACGCCCTTGATGTCGGTCGGGTTGAGGCGTTCGAGATCCTGCGACGTGATGTCGGTCGAGCTGGTGCCAATGCTGCGCTCACCGGAAACCCGGATCGGTTCCTTCACCGGCGCCGGCGCGGCGGCCTGCACAGGCGGCGCCGCGGGGATCGGCTGCTTGGCGCGGGGCGCCGCCGATTTGGCTCGTTTCGCGCCCTTCTTGGTCTCGACTTGCATCGGCGGAAGGACGGTCGGCGACTGCTGCGCGAACGCAACCGAACCACAGCCGAAACCGTATGATACCGCGGCACCGATGATGATCGCAGCGGATCGCGAGCCGGTGCCCTTGTTGTAATGCATTGGTCTTCCCCCAAGTATGGCAACTCGTCGGCGCGATCGGCGGCAAATGCCTCGGCACCAGCGGAACAAGTGGCTGGCTGGCTCGCTGCACGTGCGCGATGGCTGGCTGGCTTAAGCACGGCCAGAATTTGATTGCCGACTGTAGTAGTAAACAATTTGAGGGGACGGCTCGGCGATTGACATGCGCCGATGCAGATTTGACACAGCGTCAGCGCAGGTCGTTGCGCAGCGCCGTCAAATGCTCGAGCGTCGAAAGTGTCCGCGCCGGATCCTGCTCGATCACGCCCATGGTGATCGCTTCCAGGCACACCAACGTCGCGCCATGGAGGATCGTTCGACCCGCCTGGCTGCAAACCACCGGCACGACAACGTCGGCTTGCCGCAGGAACGCCTGATCGGTCATATCGGTAATGATCACGACGGGCACCCTGCAGCGCCGCGCCTCTCTCATGGTCGATCTCATCGCCCTGTACGGACGGCCGAACGCGAGCATGACCGTCGCATCGACATTCTTCATCTCGAGGAGCTGCTCCGGCAGCGGCGACATGAAGCCATCGAACACGACGGTGGGACGCCCGATCTGCCCGAGGGCCAACGCGAAGTAACGCCCTAGAAATGCGGCCGCACCGCCGCCGAACACACCGACTCTGCGGGCGCGCGCGAGGCATTCGATGGCGGCAGAGATCTGCCGCCGCGTGGCCTCGCTCTCGAGGCCGGCAAATGCCTCGCGATGATCCGCAAAGACCTGCTCGACGATGGTCTCCGAGTGTTCCTTGGTTTGTGCGATGGTCCGCGTGATCGAGTCGATGGGCGTGCGCCCCCTGCCGGCCGCGCTCGCGATCGCTTCCCTCAGTTGGCGCAGGCCGTCGAAGCCCGCAGCCTGCACCGCCCGCACGACCGTCGCATCGGACGTACCGATCGTCGCCGCGAGTTCCATCGCCGACTTCCCCATCACCTCCTCGCGATGGCTGTCGATGTACTCGAGCACCCGCGCGAGAGATGGCGACACGAGGCGCGCCCGCGTCTTCAGCCGGCCGCTCAGCTTGTCACTCAGCGAGTCGATGGTGGGCATCTCGAAACCTTCGCGCGTCACTACTACAATTCTTTACTATTGTCGTAATGTTGGAGATAGCCTTGATTTGCGCAGAAAACTAATGCCGCCATATCAATACGTTAATCTGCCCATCCACACGCCGCGGCGATCCGGTCAGCCCGCGTACAACGGCGCTATCACGCCCTCAGCAGACCGAACTGCGCCCGATGCAGACGCGCATAGACGCTATCGCGCTCCACAAGCGCCCGGTGGCTGCCCTCCTCGACGATGCCGCTCTCGTCGATGACGACGATCCGGTCCGCGTGCTGGATGGTGGCGAGACGATGCGCGATGATCAGCGTGGTGCGCCCGGCCGAGAGCTCAATCAACGATTGTTGAATCGCAAGCTCCGTAGCGCTGTCGAGAGCCGACGTCGCCTCGTCGAGGATGAGGATCGGCGGATTCTTGAGGAAGATGCGGGCTATCGACACGCGCTGCTTCTGGCCGCCCGAGAGCTTGATGCCACGCTCTCCGACGATGGTATCGAGGCCATCGGGCAGCGACGCGACGAACGCGTCGAGCTTCGCGCGCCTCACCGCGTCGTTGATCTCCGCCTCCGAAGCGTCGAGGTTCCCGTAAGCGATGTTATCGCGAATCGAACCGCCGAACAGAAATACATCCTGCTGCACGATCCCGATCTGTGCCCGCAACGACCTCTGTGTCATGTCGCGGATATCGATGCCGTCGATCGTGATGGCGCCGCGATCGATCTCGTAGAACCGCGGCAGCAATGAGCAAATCGTCGTCTTTCCGGCGCCGGAAGGGCCGACGAGGGCAACCGTCTCTCCGCCGGCGATCTGCAGGTTGAGCCCGGTCAGAATGCGGCGGCCGTCCGAATAACTGAAGTCGACATCCTTGTAGACGATATCGCCCCGCATCCGGCCGATGGTGATCGCGTCCGGCCTGTCAGCGATGTCGGGAGCGGTATCGATCAGGCTGGTATAGCGCCTGAAACCGGCAATACCTTTCGGATAGCTCTCGAGCACCGCGGGGATCTTGTCGAGCGGGCGCAGGAAAGCATCGACCAGGAGAATGAAACCGATCAGGCCGCCATAGCTCAGCTCGCCGGCAATCACCAGCCAGGCGCCGGCAACCATGACGATCAGCTGCACCAGCCGCGTGCTCAGAAACGTCATGGTGCTGCTGGCGGTCATGTAGGCATATGCGCGCAGCTTGGTCGTCTTGTAGCTCTCGTTGTCGCGCGCGAACAGCCGGCGCTCGTGCTCCTCGTTGGCGAACGCCTTCACCACCCGAATACCGCCGACACTCTCCGCGATCCGCGTATTGAAATTGCCGACCTGACTGAACAGACGCTCCCAGTTGTGCGTCATGCGCGCGCCGTACCGCGCCACGAGCCACGTCATGAACGGCACAATGATGACGCTGACGAGCGCCAGCTTCCACTGCACCGAGAACATCAGCAGGAATGCGCCGACGAACGTCATCACTGCAATGAAGACATCCTCCGGGCCGTGGTGTGCGACCTCGCCGATCTCTTCCAGATCCTTGGTGACATGCGTGATCAGCTGGCCCGTCTGCGTGTTGTCGTAGTAGCGGAACGACAGTTTCTGGAGGTGATCGTAGGCCTTCGCCCGCATGTCCGTCTCGATGCTGATACCGAGCGCGTGCCCCCAGTAGGTGACGACGGCCATCAGCATGGCATTGACGATGTAGATCGACAGCAGGAGCGCCGCACAAGCGAGGATCAGCCCCCAATTCTGCCCTGGCAGCAGGTCATCGACGAACGCTTTGACAGCCAGCGGGAACGCCAACTGCAGCAGCCCCGCCAGCACCGCGCACCCGAAATCGAGGGCGAAGAGCTTCTTGTACGGGCTATAGTAGGAAAAGAAGCGCCGGATCAGGGATTGAGAGACAGTCACAGGCTTTGCTCGAGAGATGCTTGGCGCGGATCATCCGGCCGGTCGTTTCCGCTTTTAGCACACGCCGCATCGGCTGGCGCCGTCGGCGATCTGACGCATAGTTGACTACTACAATCAAGTTTATAAGGTGCGCCGCGATTGCCTGCCGCTCGCCATGACAGCCGTCAGCGATCGATGCATCCGAAAGGCGCCTCGCATGAACATCCTCGAACTGCCCCTCGAACGCCGCGCGTGGCCGCGCGCGGCCAAGCATTGTGTTCTGCTGCTTCTGGCGCTGGTCGCATGGGCTGCACCGTCGATGGCCGAGCCGATCACCGTCACCCATGCCCAAGGCGAGACCACACTCCCGTCCCGTCCGAAAATCGTGTTCACCCTCGACTACTCCGCCCTCGACAATCTGGACGCGCTCGGCGTGGAAGTCGCGGGCGTGCCCGGCTCGCTGATGCCGCCGTCCCTCTCCAAGTACAACGACGCGAAGTATACGAAAATCGGCACCCTGTTCGAGCCCGACTACGAGGCGATCAACGCCGCCAAGCCCGACCTGATCATCGTCGCCGCGCGATCCGCTCCCAAGCTGAAGGAACTATCACGCATCGCGCCGACCATCGATCTCACAACCGACGAGAACGACTTTCTTGCGAGCGCGCTTCGTCATGTGCGCACACTCGGGCGTATCTTTGGCAAGGAAGCGGACGTCGAGGCGCGCATCGGAAAAATTGAAAGCGACGCAAAGATCCTGCGCGAGCGCGCGCGTGACGCCGGCCGCGGCCTCATCATTCTGACGACCGGCGGCCGCATGAGTGCCTACGGCCCGCGTTCGCGCTTCGGCGTGTTGCATAACGAGTTCGGCATCACGCCCGCCGTCCCCGATCTCGACCGCGCCGTTCACGGCCAAGGTGTCTCCTTTGAGCTGATCCTCAAAGCGAACCCCGACTGGCTGTTCGTGATCGACCGCGACACGGCCATCGGCCGCGCGGGCCAGCCCGCGGCCAAGCTGCTCGACAATCCCCTGGTGGCACGAACGAATGCGTGGAAGAAAGGGCATGTCACCTATCTCGATCCCGTGCGCTGGTATCTGGTCGGCGGCAGCTTGGTGTCGATCCAAGCCAACCTCGATCAGATCACCCGCGCGCTTGCGCCTGTGCCGCAGTAAACCCAGCGCAGCGTGGCGCCCATGCCTCTTCTTTTGCTCGGTGCTGCCTCGGTCCTGGGTCTGGCGATCTGGAGCATTTTCGTCGGCGTGAGCGATCTCACGCCGCGCGATCTTCTCGAAGCCGGCTGGCACGACGAGCGCATCCTCGTCCTCATCGAAAGCCGTGTGCCGCGCACCTTGGCCCTCATCATGGCCGGTTCGGCGATGGCCGTGTCGGGCACGATCCTCCAGGCGCTGGTACGCAATCGCTTCGCCGAACCCTCGACCGTCGGCACCGCCGAAGCTGCCAAGCTCGGCTTCCTGCTCATTCTCATCCTCTATCCCGAAGCGCCGATCCTCCTGCGCCTTGCGTCCGCAGCGGGGTTTGCGCTGCTCGTGACCGCCCTGTTCCTGAGAATTTTGCGGCACCTCTCACTGCAATCGCCGCTGATCGTACCGCTGATCGGCATCCTGCTCGGTGGTGTGATCAACGCAATCGCCACCTTCATCGCCTATCGCTTCGATCTCATGCAGTCGCTTGTCACCTGGAGCAACGGTGACTTCTCGATGATCCTGCGCGGGCGCTACGAGTTGCTCTGGCTCGCGTTCGGCTTGACGGTGCTCGCGTATGCCTACGCCAACCGCTTCACCGTCGCCGGCCTCGGTGAATCCTTCACGACCAGCCTCGGCCTCGACTACCGCAGCGTCATGGCACTCGGCCTCGTCATCGTCGCGATCGTCACCGCCGTCGTCATCGCAACGGCCGGCATGATCCCTTTCCTTGGCCTCGTCGTACCCAACATCGTCAGCCTGACGCTCGGCGACAACGTCCGCCGCACCTTGCCGTGGGTGGCGCTGCTCGGCGCCGGCCTCGTCCTCGCCTGCGATGTCGCGGGCCGCATCGTCAACGCGCCTTACGAGATTCCCGTCGGCACCATGCTCGGCGTCACGGCCAGCGCGCTGTTCCTCTATCTGCTGCTGCGCAAGAACGCGCGCCTGACATGAGGCAGCAGCAGCCATTGTCAGTGATCCTGGCGCTCACCGCGCTCAGCACACTCGCCTGCCTCGCGTTCATGACGGTCGGCGCCAAGGGGCCATGGAGCTTCGTCCTTCCATTCCGCGGCGCCAAACTCGCGGCGATGGTTCTCGTCGCCTACGCCATCGCGCTCTCGACCGTGCTGTTTCAGACCGCCAGCGCGAACCGCATCCTGACACCATCGATCATGGGCCTCGACACGCTTTTCGTGCTGATCCAGACCAGCCTCGCATTCACGATCGGCAGCGGCCGTGTCTCCGCTCTCTCTCCGACATGGCTGTTTCTGGCTCAGACCGCAGCAATGGTGGCCTTTTCCGGTGTGCTCTACGTCTGGCTCTTCTCGGGGCGCACCCAGAGCCTGCACCTCGTGATGCTTGTCGGCCTTGTGCTCGGTGTGATGTTCCGCAGTCTCTCCAGCCTCATGCAGCGCATCATGTCCCCCAATGAGTTCGTGGTGCTGCAGGATCGGCTGTTTGCGAACTTCAACACGATCGACGGCAAGGTCCTCGCCATCGCCGCCGTCGCCGTGCTCGCCGTATCGTTGATCGGATGGTTCAAGCTGCGAACATTCGACGTGTTGCTGCTCGGCCGCGACAGCGCCATCGCCCTCGGCGTCGACTACCGGGCCACCATCACGCTGATCCTCGCCATGGTCGCCGTGCTCGTATCGGTATCGACGGCGCTCGTGGGGCCGACGACCTTCTTCGGGTTGCTGGTCGCGAGCCTGGCGTATCGGATCGTGCGCTCGGAGCGGCACGCCATACTGCTGCCGACTGCGGTCCTCCTCGGCATACTGCTCCTCATCGGCGGCCAGATCATTCTCGAGCGCGTGTTCGCCTTCGACACCGCGCTCAGCATCATCATCGAGTTCGCCGGCGGTATCGCCTTCATCATTCTCGTTTTGCGGAACACCTCGCGATGATCGTCACCCGCAATCTGACCAAGGCCTATGGCGATGCGCGCGTCATTCGCGACGTGTCGATATCGATCCCGCGCGGCGGTGTCACCTCGATCATCGGCCCGAACGGCGCTGGAAAATCGACGCTGCTCGGATTGATCAGCCGTCTTCTTCCACCAACGTCCGGATCCGCGCATGTCGACGAACTCGATGTTGCGGCAGCGCCAAGCGACGTCCTCGCGCGGCGCCTCTCGATCCTGCGGCAAGACAATCATCTCGTCGCGCGCTTGACCGTCCGCGATCTCGTGGCATTCGGCCGTTTTCCGCACTCGCGCGGCCGCCTGACATCGGACGACAACAAACGGATCGATGAGGCGATCGACTACCTGGAGCTCAGCGCGCTATCCGACCGCTTCCTGGACGAGATGTCCGGCGGCCAGCGCCAGCGGGCGTTCGTCGCGATGGTGCTGTGTCAGGACACCGATTATGTGCTGATGGACGAGCCGCTGAACAATCTCGACATGCGACACGCGACAGGCATGATGAAACTCGTCCGCCGCATCGCCGATGAGCTCGGCAAGACGTTCGTCCTCGTCCTCCACGACATCAATTTTGCGTCGATCTATTCCGATCACATCGTCGCCATGCGCGACGGAGAGGTTATCAGGCAGGGAACGCCGGCGGAGATCCTGCAGGGGCCGGTTCTCGAGCAGATTTTCGACATCGACATTCCCGTCCACGAAATCGACGGCCGCCGCATCGCGCTCTACTATTTCTAGAACAGCGATATTGCCGGGACTTTTTGCGGTGCGCGCCCGCGGCCGGCACTTCATGGACGCTGCGTGCGTGCCTGCACAGCGACGCACATCGGGGCGACGAACAGGGAACGTGCCGCTGTCCGCATGATCGGGCGCACAGTTCGCGCTCGACCATCGACGGCTCGCCACCTCAACCCGCGCGCACCGGCGGTACGATGGACTCACCGCGATGGATCGCGATGCCGAGCTGGAGAGACGCAGCAATCCGATTGGCGCGATCCACAAACACCTCCGCGGCGTCAGGCGGACACACGTTCAGCGCCGTCGCCTGAAACAGCGCAAGCCAGCGCTCGAAATGCGTACCCGCGATATCCGGAAGCTCCGCGTGCGCTCTCATGGGCGTGCCTTTGTAGCGGCCCGTCATCAGCGTTACCGACGACCAGAACGCGCACAGCTTGTCGAGATGAAGGGGCCAGTCATCGATACGCGCATTGAAGATCGGCCCGAGCATGGGATCGAGCCTGACGCGCGCATAGAACGCGTGCACCAGATTGCGGATCATTTCTTCGGTGATGCCGACATCTGCCCCGGGTGCTCTCGGGTTCGGATCACGCGCCATGGCCACGGCTCCTACGTCTGTCCGTCGATGGTGATAGCAACTCCGGCATCCGCAGTCGGCGCCGGATTCCGATGATGCGCGTCACGCTTGCGCCTCCAGTCGATGGAACTCGACGAAGAAGGCACTGTGCTCATCGAGCATCTCCACGTGATGCGGCACCTCCGGCTCGATCAACACCGTGCCACCTTCCGGCACGATGCACATATCGGCGAGCGCTCCATCGCGACAGTAGCGAACGCGGCCGCGCTCGACGCGCAGCAGCCCCCATGTCCCGCGCTTCACGCTGTGCTCCGACAGCAGAGCCGCCGGCACGCTCTCGCACGTGAACAGCGGTGTGCGTCGCACGAAGGACAGTCCGGGCGGCAATTCCTTCTGCATCCGTGTCACACCACACCTCCAAGCATGACGCCACCGTCCTGCTACGCTACCGCACCCTCTATCGACGTAGTTGCCTCCGCCAATAAGATGTGTCAAGGATGAATCTAATCCATACTGACGCAGGGCCTCATGCAGCTCACCAAGTTCTCGGATTTTGCGCTACGCGTTCTGATGTACGTGCACGCAGCCGACGGCCGGCGCGTGACCATCGAGGAGATGGCGGCGTCCTATCAGATCTCCCGTGCCCACCTCATGAAGGTGGTCAACACATTGACCCGAACCGGATATCTGCTGGCGGTGCGGGGCCGCTCAGGCGGACTTCTGCTGGCACGGCCGGCCGACGAGATCAGGCTTGGTGCCGTCATTCGCGATACGGAGCCGGATTTTGCGCTCGTCGAGTGCCTCGCCACGGGCGGCCAATGCGTCATAAAGAGCTGCTGCCGCCTGCCGCGAGCCTTGAACAAGGCGCTTTCCGCCTTTCTCGATACGCTTGACGAGTACACGCTCGAAAGCGTCGCACTCAAGCCTCGAGACTTCCGAAGGATTCTGGGAGCGACGCCTCATGCTGACGCGCGATGAAGCCACGCCCGACACCCTGTACCTTCGTCAGCCGCGCCCCTGACCGGCGCCGCCGCGATCGCGTTCCCTCCACTTGTGAGTGCCAAGCCCATGCGTCTCGCCGCTGCCGATCAACGAACTCTGCGTGAATGCCGGTTGTTCTCCGGATTGAGCGAGAATGATTTCAATCTTCTGGCGCAGCACCATCGCGTCGTGGAACTCGCGCCCGCACAAATACTTTTCGAGCAAGGGGCGCCAGCGGAAGCGTTCTACGTCGTGCTGGCCGGATGGGCGACCCTCTATCGCGATCAGCCCAATGGCAACCGCATCGTCATTCATCTGCTCGGTCCCAGCGAATCCTTTGCGGAAGCCCTGATCTCGACCGACAATTTGCGCTATCCCGTGAGCGCTGAAGCCGCATCGCCGCTCCGCGTTGCCCGCTTCGAGATCAAGACCTACCGCGAGCTCATCGGCCAGAATCCACGGCTCGCGCTCGCGGTCATTTCAGCGATTTTCAAGCAACTCCGCGGTCTCGTGGACCAGATCGAGCACCACAATGGCTGGTCGCCGCGGCGGCGCATTGCGGGCTTCCTTCTCAGGATGTGCCGGTCCGCAGAAGGCGAAATTCGTTTCGAGCTGCCGATCGAACAGCAGCTCATCGCCGCACGACTGTCGATGACGCCGTCGACGTTCTCGCGCGAAATCGCCCGGCTCAGTGATGTCGGCGTCGAGGCGCGGCGCGGACATGTCGTGATTCATGACACGGCGCGTCTCGCCAAGTTCGTATCTGGCGAGGATCAATAGGCTTGCTGCACGCGACTATGCGTTCCCAACTACCGCGCCTCGAACAGGCTGAGATCGCTGGTCACAACGTCCGCGATCTCTGAAGCGGCCTTCTTGAGCCGCGCGGCGGCGCGCCTGGTGAGGGCCGCCGTGTCGTCGATTTCCTTCTCGTAGGTAATCACGCCTACGGAGTACGAGACGGCCCCGCTTCCTTCGTAAACCGGCGCGGCAATGCCCCACAAACCGTTCTCGCTCTCGCCAGCTGACAGCGCGTAGCCGCGGCGGCGAATGTCCTTAAGGTGCGCCGCGAACAGTTCCGGATCCGTGATGGTCCGCGGCGTGAAGCGCTCCAGCGGTCTGCTCAAAAGCTGACGCAGTATCCAGGCCGGCTGATAGGCCAGGAGCGCCTTTCCGCCAGCAGACGCGTGCACCTTGAAATGGCGCCCCGGATGGATCCTCGGTGCCTTCACCGCACGAGGCACCTGCACCGCAAGGATATAGGCTTCGAACTCGAACAGCCCCGCGATGTAGGCAACCATACCGAATTCATCCGCAATGCCCTGCACAATGGGCCGTGCGCCATCGACGATCGATCCACTGCCCGCAATCGTCTTCGCGATGCGCCCGAGGCGCGCGCCCACAACGTACTTCGCACCACGGCCCTCACCCTCGAGGATGCCCAGCTCGCTGAGCCGTTGGAGCAGCCTATACGCCGTCACCAGCGGCAGATTCATGTGGTGGGCCACTTCGGAAGCCGTCAGCCCGCCGCTGGACATGGCAACGAGCTCGATCACCCCGAACGCACGCCAGAGCGGCAGCGAACCTGCGACATCCTTCGTCTCTGCTTTGGCTGGCGTACGGCCCATCGCCAATTCCCCGGGTAAGTGAGAACAATCCCTCAATGCCGCCGCACCGGCGCCACCTCCACACTGTGCACGCTACATCAAGTCCGTTGACATTTCAAAATATGGAAGCGTAACTTTCAAAAAATGAACGCAGCAAGCGAGAGGTGCCGCGATGGTGAGCAGGGTCGGATCCGACATCGGAGGTACGTTCACCGATATCGTCGTCCTTTCCGAGGATGGCCGGACGTTTGAAATCGGCAAGGTTCTGACGACGCCGGACAACCCCGAAGAGGCGGTCGTGGCCGGCGTTTCGCAGACACTGGCCGCCGCTGGCGTGCCGCCCGATGACATCGCCTACGCCGCGCATGCCACGACTTTGTTCACGAACGCCCTGATCGAGCGTAAAGGCGCCCGCACCGCGCTCATAACAACGCTCGGCTTTCGCGATGCCATCGAGATCGCGCGTGAGCATCGCTACGATATGTACGACCTCCGCATGGAGCGCCCGCGCCCCTTGGCCCCGCGCCATCTGCGTTTCGAGCTCGATGAGCGTGTGCTCGCGGACGGCAGCGTGCGAAAGGTGCCGTCCGACGCGGATATCCTGGCCGTGATCGAGAAGCTCAAGGCCGAGGAGATCGAGGCCGTCGGCGTTTGCCTGATCCACTCCTACCTGCACCCCGCCCACGAACAGCGTGTCGCTGAACTCCTTGCGCGCGAGCTGCCGTCCATCGCCGTGACCATCTCCTCCGATCTCGTCCCTGAGATCCGCGAGTACGACCGCACATCGACGACACTCGCCAACGTCTACGTGAAGGGGATTGCCGAACGCTACCTCGGCCGGCTCAAGCAGCGGGTCCGCGATGAGATCGGCATCAAGAGCGCCCTCTTCATCATGCAGTCGAACGGCGGCGTCTGTGAGATCGACGCGGCCAGCCGCTATCCGATCCGCCTCGTCGAATCCGGACCGGCCGCTGGCGCGCAGGCTGCGGCGTTCTTCGGTCAACTGCTCGGTCACGCCAACCTGCTGTCGTTCGACATGGGCGGGACCACGGCCAAGGCATGCGTGATCGCGGACGGCGAGCCGCTCATTGCGCCCGAGTTCGAGGTCGACCGCCAGTACCAGTTCAAGAAGGGCAGCGGCCTTCCCGTCAAAATTCCCGCAATCGAGATGATCGAGATCGGCACCGGCGGCGGTTCGATCGCGCAAGTCGACGCGCTCCGGCGCTTGCAGGTCGGCCCGCGCAGCGCGGGCTCGAAGCCCGGCCCGGCAAGCTATGGATTAGGCGGCACCGAACCCACGGTCACCGACGCGGATCTGGTTCTCGGATACCTCGATCCGAAATTCTTTCTCGGCGGAAAGATGTCGCTGGACATCGACGCCGCACGAGGCGCGCTCGCCGACAAGGTCGGCACGCCGCTCGGTCTCGAAGTGGCCGAGGCGGCGTGGGGCGTGCATCAGCTTGCCAACGAAAGCATGGCATCGGCCGCCCGTATTCACGCCATCGAACGCGGCAAGGACGTGCAGAAGTTCCCGATCTTCGCCTTCGGCGGCGCCGGCCCGGTGCACGCCTATGGCGTCGCGCGGATCCTGCGCAGCCCGAAAGTGCTGTATCCGGTCGGCGCCGGCGTCCTTTCGGCCATCGGGCTGCTCACGGCACCGCTCGCGTTCGACTTCGTGCGTTCGCTGCCGGGACCGCTCGACAGTCTCGATATCGAGGCCGTCAATGCGCTCTACGCCCAGATGGAAGACGAGGCGCGCGAGATTCTGAGCCGGACCGTGCCCGCCGACAAGATCACGTTCCGCCGCTTCTCGGATATGCGCTACCGCAAACAGGGATACGAAATCCGCGTCCCCTTCGAAGCCGCCAAGCTCAACGCGGCGAGCATCCCGTCGCTGCGCGAGAGCTTCGAGACACACTATCGCGAGCTCTATGGCCACACGGTGCCGAATGCATCGGTCGACACGGTATCCTGGCGCCTGGTCGCGCTCGGGCCCCGGCCCGAATTGAAGCTACCCGCACTTGCCGCCTCCGGAGCGGATGCCAAATCCGCGCAGAAGGGCACGCGTCAGATCTATCTGGCCGACGAGCGCCGCTTTGGCGACGTCCCCGTCTACGACCGCTATCGGATCGGCGCGGGCGCGAAACTGCACGGCCCCGCGGTCATCGAAGAGCGCGAGTCCACAGTCGTGATCAACGGACCGGGCCTCATCTCCGTCGACGAGATCGGGACCTTGAGCGTCGACCTGGAAAACAAGCGCTGATCGCCGCTGCTTCGGAGTGACAAGAATGTCTATCGACCAGATTACACTCGATGTGTTGTGGAGCCGGCTGATCTCAACCGTGAACGAGCAGGCCGCAGCCCTCATCCGCTCATCGTTCACGTCGATCGTGCGTGAGGCGGGAGACCTTTCCGCAGGCGTCTTCGACCGGCGCGGGCGCATGGTCGCACAGGCCGTCACAGGCACGCCCGGCCACATCAATTCGATGGCCACCGGCATGATCCATTTCCTCGACCGCTTCCCGGTCGAAGATCTGAAGCCCGGCGACGTACTTGTCACCAATGATCCCTGGAAGACGGCCTCTCAGCTGAACGACATCACGATCGCCACGCCGGTCTTCAAGAATGGCCGCGTGGTGGCCTTCTTCGCGAGCTGCTGTCACGCGCTCGACATCGGCGGCCGCGGTCTGTCGGCGGACTCCCGCTCGGTGTTCGAGGAGGGGCTGTTCATCCCGGTGATGAAGCTCCGCGAGGAAGGAAAGCTCGTAGCGCCTATCCTGGAATTGATTGCCGCCAATGTCCGCACACCCGAGGAAGTGCTCGGCGACATCCATTCACAGATCATCGGCAATGAAGTCGGTGCGCGCCAGCTCCTCTCGTTCATGGATGAATTCAACCTCGATGACATCGAGGCGCTGTCCGACGAGATCGTCGAGCGCTCCGAACAGGCCATGCGCGATCGCATCCGCGCGCTGCCTGATGGAGAATACAGCTACGCGATGACTGTCGACGGCTTCGATGCGCCGATTGTGATCGCGGTGAAGATCATCGTGGCGGGCAGCGAGCTGACCGTCGACTATGCGGGATCGTCGGGTCCGGTTCCGATCGGGATCAACGTCACGCTCAACTACACGCGCGCCTACACGACATATGGCATCAAATGCGCCATATCCCCTGACGTGCCCAACAACGAGGGGAGTTTCCGGCCCGTCAAAGTCGTGGCGCCTGAAGGCGGCCTGCTGAACTGCAGCTATCCGGCTCCGGTCGGCGGACGCCACCTCGTCGGACACTTTCTGCCATCTGCCGTGATGGGAGCGCTCGCCGACGCCTTGCCTCAGAACGTGATCGCGCCAGGTTTCGATGCGCTGTGGGATACACATCTCGCGGGCGTGGATCGCGCCAGCGGCAAGCACTTCTCGTTCACCTGGTTCTCCGCAGGCGGCGCCGGCGCCCTGAGTGGCAAGGACGGTTTATCCGCCACCGCCTACCCGAGCGGCATCGCGGGCGTGCCTGTCGAGGTGATCGAGGCGCTTGCACCTGTCGTGGTGCGGCGGCGCGAGTTGCGCATGGACTCTGGCGGTGCCGGCAGCAATCGCGGCGGGCTCGGCCAGACCATGGAAGTGGAAGTCCTGACCGACGAACCGTATCTCTTCTCCGGTCTCTACGACCGGGCCAAGAATCCCGCTCCCGGCATCGCTGGCGGCCATGATGGCGCCGTGGGCCGCCTTTCGACCAACAATGGCACCGACGTTCAGCCGAAACTCAGCACGGTGTTGCCGCCGGATACGGTCTTCACCCTGGAGATGCCGGGCGGCGGCGGTTTCGGCCAACCGTTCGAGCGCGCACCGGAGCAGGTCCTCGCGGATGTGCAAGCGGGCTACGTCAGCGCGCACGCCGCGAAGGAACAGTATGGCGTCGTGATCGACACCGGGCGCTGGACAATCGATTCAGAAGCGACCGCCGCGATCCGTCAATCCGCAGCAAACGGCTGAGCGAAGGAGCGACCATGCAGAAGAGGATCGACAATCCGGATCAGAAGCGCGCCCGCGCGCGTGAGGCACGGGCGCAGATCCGAAGCGGCGCCTTTCGCCAGCAGACGTCGGGTCTCACACCGGGCATCGTACAAGGCAACGTCGCCATCGTGCCAGCGGCCTACGCCAGCGACTTCGAACAGTTCTGCAACGAGAACAACCGCCCGTGCCCGATCATCGGCAAGTCGGCGGCTGGCGATCCCATGCTGCCTATGCTGGGCGCCGACATCGACATCCGCACCGATCTGCCAATGTACAATGTCTATCGCGATGGTGCGCTCGAGTCGGAAACGCACGACATCAGGAACCTGTGGCAGGACGACCTCGTGACGTTCGTCTTCGGCTGCTCGTTCTCGTTCGAGGAGAACCTGATCGCGGGTGGCGTGCCGCTCCACCATATCGATGCAGGGGTAAGCTGTTCGGTCTACCAAAGCGCGATCGACACGAAACCGGTCGGCCCGTTCTTCGGCAAAATGGTCGTTTCCATGCGCTCCTTCACGCCGGCCGATGCCGACCGTGCCGATGCGATCACCTCACGCTATCCCCTGCTGCACGGCGGCCCCATCCACAAGGGCGATCCCGCGGCCATCGGCATCGCCGACCTCAACAAGCCCGACTGGGGCGACGTCGTCCCGGTACCGGAGGGTGAAATTCCGCTCTTCTGGGCGTGCGGGGTGACGCCTCACGTCGTGCTCATGAACGCAAAGCTGCCCTTCTGCATCACGCACAAGGCCAGCCACATGCTCATCACAGACCGGCTGACCACCGAGATGGCGGCCGCCTGAGCGAACAAGGAATCCTTTCTATGTCCATCGATACCGCCAAGATCGCCGCGCTCGACAAGTCGAGCGTGCTTCATCCGTTCACACAGCTCAAGGACTTCGCAACGGGCAAGCTCGGCGACCCGACGATCGTCGAGACGGCGCGTGGCATCCGCATCAAGGACGCCACCGGACGCGAGTACATCGACGGCTTCGCCGGCCTCTACTGCGTGAACATCGGATACGGACGCACCGAGGTCGCCGAGGCGATTGCGCGTCAGGCGCACCGGCTCGCCTACTATCATTCCTACGCCGCGCACACGACGGACGAGCTTGCCATCCTTTCGGATCGCCTGGTGCGCTCGGCACCCGGCAAAATGAGCAAGGTGTTCTATGGCATGTCCGGTTCGGACGCCAACGAAACACAGGTCAAGCTGGTCTGGTACTACAACAACCTCCGTGGCCAGCCGAAGAAGAAGAAGATCATCTCTCGCCATCGCGGCTATCACGGGTGCAGCGTGATCTCCGGCTCGCTGACGGGCATGAGCTTCTATCACGACTACATGGACCTGCCTGTTTCCGGCATCATTCACACCGGCACGCCGCATCACTATTGGGAGGCACACGAGGGCGAAAGCGAACTCGAGTTCTCCAAGCGCCGCGCCGATGAGCTCGAAGCGTTGATCCTGCGCGAAGGCCCTGAAACTGTCGGCGCATTCATCGGCGAGCCGGTTCTTGGTACCGGCGGCATCACGCCACCGCCCGAGGGATACTGGTCCGCCATTCAGGCGGTACTGCGGAAGTACGATGTTCTGCTGATTGCCGACGAGGTCATCACCGGCTTCGGCCGCATTGGAACGCCCTTCGGATCGCACCTCTACGGCATCGAGCCTGATCTCGTGACCGTCGCCAAAGGGCTGACGTCGGCCTACTTCCCGCTCTCGGGATCGATCGTCGGCGAGAAGGTCTACAAGGTGCTCGAAGATGGCGCCGATCGTGTCGGCGCGTTCTCACACGGCTTCACGTACTCCGGCCATCCCATCGGCGCGGCGGCGGCGAACGCCGTTCTCGACATCGTCGAGAAGGAAGATCTGGCCGGCAAGGCGCGGACCGTCGGCGCCCATTTCCAGGCACGCCTGAAGGCCGTGTTCGGCCAGCTACCGATCGTTGGTGAGGTGCGCGGCGTCGGCATGCTCGGTGCGATAGAATTCGTGCCGGACCGCTCCGTGCGCAAGCGCTTCGATCCGTCCCACAAGGTTGGTGCGCGCATCTCAGCCGCCGCGCGCGCCAGCGGTCTCATTGCTCGCGCGATGCCGCATGGCGACATTCTTGGCTTTGCGCCGCCTCTCGTCACGACGGAAAGCGAGATCGACGAAATCGTCGGGATCGCCGAAAAGGCCGTACGGCAGGTGATGGACGAACTCACCAAGGAGGGCGCGTTGCGCTGAGCACGTCTCCGCCACATCGGCGCACGGCGCATAAGGGAAGGGTGGCGCGCGATCGCCAGGCGCGCCACCTCAACCGGCGATCGCGGCTCACCAATCGAGCGATGGCGCGCCTGTCATGACTGCCACGGCCTGATTGCCGGCCGGATTGTAGGTCAGCTTGTCGAAGGCCATGTAGCGCGCGCGTGCGATGCCGCGACCGTGCTCGCTGTTGCCGAGCGCCGGATTCACATCCATATGCTCCTTCCATTCGAAGCCCGGCCCGTCGTCGTTGACGACCAGCATGATACCGCCATCCTTCCGCGTCACCGCCACCTTGACGAAGCGATTGGCGTACTCGGGCCGCTTCAGCCGCTCGTAAATCTCATTCTTCAGCCGGCCCTCTTCCGCCAACTTCGCCTTGAGCTCCCGGCCAATCTCCAGGTTGCCATGCTCAATGGCATTGCTCAGCAACTCGCCGATACCGATCTCGGCCCGTTTGCGGTCAGGAAAAAACGCAGCGAGGATGGGGATGATCTGGCGCAGCTCTGCGGGCGTGCGAATGCGGAACTTGCACGCTTCGGCCATCGGTAGCACCGACTGTTCCATGACCGGCCGAAGACGCTCCGCGGCTCGCTTCTGACGCTCCCGGCGCAAGGCGCGCAGACCCGCGTCCAGCAGCGACACCGGGAATGGAGCACGAAGGTAGGTCTTTATGCCGGCGTCGAAGGCCGCAGCAATCTGCTCGTCGTCCTTGCTTCCGACGATCAACATGATGGGCAGATCCGCAATCCGCGGATCGGACGCGATGCGCTTGGCCACAACGAGGTCTGCCGTCGGGGAACCTCGACGATCGATCACGACAACATGGATCTTGGAACGCCGCTCGACGATGTGCGTCACCGCCGCCGAGGTGCTAGGCTGCACTTCGACGCTGTAGCGCAGCGACTCGAGACACGAGACCAGGTTCCGGTCCGGCTGCTCGGCAGCACTCACGACAATGACATGCCCCGCGCCGGCTTTGCCGTCGACAAGGCCACCGATGCTTTCGATGTTCTCAACGATTTCCATTTCAGCGCTCCGAGAACGCGCTTGAGAGCGACGCGTGAATTGGTTTCAGGAGATAGTCCAGGACCGTCTTCTCGCCCGTAATGATCTCCGCCATAACGGTCATCCCAGGCAGGATCGGATGCAGCGCGCTGTCATTGCCAACGTACATCTTGGCGAGCTTCACCTTGCCGCGATAGTACGGCGCGCCGCCGGCATCGCTGAACGTGGTCGCGGAAATCGTCTCTACCGTCCCGCCAACAGTCCCGTAGCGCGCGAACTCATAGGCGCTCACCTTGATCTTGACGACCTGACCGATATTGATGTTGCCGATCTGGTGCGGCGGGATCTTCGCTTCCACCACCAACGCCTCATCCAGCGGCACGATCGACATCAGCTGGCCTCCTGGCGGAACCACCGACCCGATCGTGTTGACCTTCATACCCTTGACGACACCGCGCACAGGCGCCTGGACATCCAGGCGTGCAACGCGCGCTTCGAGCTTGCGAATGAGCTCGCGGTTCTGTTCCAGCTCAGAGGTCACCTGGTGCAGCTCGTGGAAACGCGCATCCCGCGCCGTTGATCTGAGCGAGGCCACGCGCGCCTCGAACTCGGCAATCGCACTCTGCGCCTGCCGCATCTGGTTCTGAATAGCCGCAACCTCACCGGTCAGGGCCGTCAGCTCCTTTTCGGAGTCCGCGAGCTTGGAGAAACTGAGAAGCCCCTTGTTGTAGAGGACCAGCTTACCTTCGTGCACTTTCTGCACCGTGACGTGGTTCTTGCTCGCCGTTTCGAGGCGGACCTCCAG
>CAZKZT010000008.1:0-24198 GCA_964557265.1 uncultured Hyphomicrobium sp. | reverse complement strand
GGCCCATGCCGGGGATGCCGTTCTTGGCCTTGCAATGCTGCTGGTAGCGGAAGTCGATCAACGTGTTGAGATTGTCGACACAGATCACCCACACGTCGCCACCCTTGCCGCCGTCGCCGCCGTCAGGTCCGCCGTACTCGATGAACTTCTCTCGCCGGAAGCTGACGCAGCCCGCGCCGCCGTTGCCGGAGTTCACATAGATCTTGGCCTGGTCGAGGAACTTCATGGGGTGTGATTTCCGCAATGCGACCGTTCAGGCCGCGCTGAGCGCTTCTGGTAGCTCTTGGGCGAGCGATTGTCACCTTCGGCATGGCAGGCATATGGGGCTGAACGCGCCATCCGCCTGGACCGCGCCCGCCGTCCGTGGCAATGACAGGCACCGAACGGGGGCCAAGACGGACGGCTGGTTAACGCCGTCTCGAAGCCCGCAAAGCGTATATGGGGAGAGATCGCGCAATGGCCAAAGCCACCAAGAAACCCAACGCCTACAAGATCGCCGTCATTCCCGGCGATGGCATCGGCAACGAGGTGGTGCCGGAGGGCATCAAGGTGCTCGAGGCCGTGGCGCGCAAGTTCGACATCGCCTTCGAGTGGGACAACTTCGACTGGTCGTGCGAGGTCTACAAGAAGACCGGCCGCATGATGCCCGAGGACGGGCTTGACCAGATCCGCAACCACGACGCCATCTATCTTGGCGCCGTCGGCTTCCCTGGGGTGCCGGACCATGTGTCGCTGTGGGGCCTGCTGATCCCGATCCGCCGCGAGTTCCAGCAGTACATCAATCTGCGGCCCGTGCGCCTGTTCGAGGGTCTCAAGGGGCCGCTTGCCGACCGCAAGCCCGGCGACATCGACTACTACATCGTGCGCGAGAACAACGAGGGCGAGTATTCCTCGGTCGGCGGGCGGATGTACGAGGGCAGCGACTACGAGATGGCCGTGCAGCAGGCGATCTTCACGAAGCGCGGCTGCGATCGCGTGATGCGCTACGCCTTCGAGCTCGCCGCGACGCGTCCGCGCAATCACGTGTCCAGCGCCACGAAATCCAACGGCATCTCGATCTCGATGCCCTACTGGGACGAGCGTTTCGCCGCGATCTCCAAGGAGTATCCGAAGGCGAAGACCGACCAGTACCACATCGACATCCTGACCGCGCATCTGGTGCGCAACCCGCACTGGTTCGACGTGATCGTGGGCTCGAACCTGTTCGGCGACATCCTCTCCGATCTCGGCCCCGCGACGACCGGCACGATCGCGATCGCGCCCGGCGGCAACATCAATCCGGAGAAGGAATTCCCCTCGATGTTCGAGCCCGTCCACGGCTCGGCGCCGGACATCGCCGGCCAGGGCATCTCCAATCCGATCGGCCAGATCTGGTCCGGCGCGATGATGCTCGAGCATCTCGGCCACAAGGACGCGGCGGATGCGATCGTCACCGCGATCGAGAAGCTGCTCAAGGACACCGACGTGCGCACCCGCGACATGGGCGGCAAGGCCATGTGCACCGAGCTCGCCGACGCGATCGTCGAACTGATCAAATAGGCGCCGGCAGGCAGCGCCCTTAACTACGTCGCGAGCCGAATGAGCCCCCGCCGCGCAGATCGCCGGGCGGGGGCTTTTTCGTTTACGGGTGCCGCACCATGTCTATGTGCGTGGCGGTCTGCCGCCTCGGAGGATGGAGCTGTCACGTGAAGGACATTGCAGAAGCACAGCGCGCGATCGAAGCGGCGGCTGCAACCGAGCCGGAGAAAACGGCGCAGGAGGCTGAAAAGAGCCTGGGCGGCCGTCTCATCGACGAGGCCAGCGGTCAGCTCCTGGCGGATGTGATCGGGGCTCTGGTCCGGGGCGCGCCGGAAGCGGCGGCGGGTTGCGCCGAGGCCGTCGCGGGCGCCGCCGGCTCCGTTGCCGGCGCCGTGGCGGACGGCCTGGGCTCGCTCTGACGGCGGCGCCGTCGATGGACTGCTTTGCGCTCGCAAAAAATGAAAAGGCGCGGCAGCCGAAGCTCCCGCGCCTTCGATGTTCTGGAAGAGCCGCCAGGCGACTGGCAGCTTTTGGGGCTCAGAGAGCCTGGATGTTCGCGACGGCGGTCTTGCCCGAACGACGATCCTTCTCGGTGTCGAACTGGACCTTCTGGCCCTCGGAGAGCGTGCGCAGACCGGCGCGCTCGAGCGCGCTGATGTGCACGAACACGTCGCTGCCACCGTTGGTCGGCGCGATGAATCCGTAGCCCTTCTGCTCGTTGAAGAACTTCACTGTACCTTCCTGCATGGCGATTTTCCTTCTACAGCCATGGTCAATCACATCCCGCGTGCGCACATGCGCGCCGGGCACATTCGTCGAATTTTGGAGGGGGTCTGTGATCGCGCGCCCGATCACATCGTAGCGAACGGCCCGGTCGTCCGGCCAAAGTCGATAAGGGGTTAGGTAGGCGGGTCTGCCCGCCATTGCAAGTGCGCAGGCGACGCACTTTTGATTTCAAGCGCGAAACATCCTGGGCGGATCGGGCCGGATCGCGAAAAGAAAAGGCGCGGGAGCCGAAGCTGCCGCGCCTGATCTTGAGTCTGAGGTCGTGAACGCGCGACAGCGCGCCAGCCCGCAGGTCGATCCCGTTAGCGAGAATAAAACTCGACCACCAGGTTCGGCTCCATGTGCACCGGATAGGGCACATCGGAAAGGGCAGGGATGCGCGACAGACGCGCCGTCAATTTGCCGTGGTCGGCTTCGATGTAGTCCGGCACATCGCGCTCGGCGCTCTTGACGCCCTCGAGCACCAGCGGGAGCTGGCGCGAGGACTCGCGAACTTCGACGACGTCGCCGATCTTCACGCGATAGCTCGGGATCGTCACCCGGCGACCGTTGACGATGATGTGGCCGTGGCTCACGAACTGGCGCGCCGCAAACACCGTCGGCACGAACTTGGAGCGGTAGACGACCGCGTCGAGGCGGCGCTCGAGCAAGCCGATCAGGAGCTCCGAGGTCGAGCCCTTCATCCGGGTCGCTTCCACGTAATAGCGATGGAACTGGCTCTCAGTGATCGAGCCGTAGTAGCCCTTCAGCTTCTGCTTCGCCTTGAGCTGCTGGCCGAAGTCCGACAGCTTGCCAGCGCGGCGCTCGCCGTGCTGGCCGGGGCGCGAGTTGCGCTTATTGAGGGGGCTCTTCGACCGGCCCCAGATGTTCTCCTGGAGGCGGCGGTCAATCTTGTGCTTGGCGCGGATGCGCTTGGTCATTGGTCTACCTTCCGTCTTTCGCTATGCACGGGGTCTCGAGCCTCCTCCTCTGCGGGTAACCCCGCCGACAGACGCCGCCTCGAAGGCAGGCAATCACGGAAGCCAAAGCAAGCGCGGGCCACAAGCGGCCCGCGATCGTGGGATGTCTACAGGCGGTGGCATGGGTAAGTCAAGGTCAGTAAATCATGTGTCGAGACGGGGGCTTAACGTCCCATGATTTGGGATTTGCCCGTCCTGCGATCATGGGCAGCTCAACGGCCTGCGGATTGGATCCGGCGGTACGGGGCCTGCATTGTGGCTGACGGCGGGCCGCAGCGTTGCACGAGGGCAAGCGATAAAGGGGTTATTAACGAACAGCTACATTTTTTATGGATTGCATGTCCATTCCGATCTTATAACATTGTCGACGTGACGGTTGAGGGTAGCGTTCGCGAAGGATGTGATGTTATGCGGCGGGTGAATTTCAAGACAATCTGGACGGCAGCGTTCGTTTCAGCAGTTTCTGTTTCCGAGGCATTGGCGCTGGGCAGCGCCGGCGCTGGTTCGGGTTTCGGCGGTGGCAATGGTGGCGGGCGCGCCAGCGCTCCTGAAATTGACGGTCCGGCCGGTGTGGCTGCTATCGCCCTTCTGGTGGGCGCAGGCATGATCGCATACAACCGCTATCGCAAGAAATAATACCGCCCGCCCGTGAGGGCGTCGGGGCGAGAGGTTGGTGTTTCTCGTGATGGCGAAGCCGGTGAGGTTTCGCCATTTTCCGTTTGTTCAAACATATGCGTCACAACAACCTGCTATGACCCACATCGGCATGGCACGTGATCGGCAGTCTACAGCGTTCGTCAGGCTGTTACTGTTCGTTTGCCTTGCTGTCGCTGAAATGCTGGCGACATCACTGTTGTTCGTTCTCGATAGACCGCTCTTCGGAATCGAGCAGGTCCAATACTATGTCCGCCAACTTGTCCTCCTGGTTGCTGCAGGAGCTGTCGCCTTCGTCCTGATCACCTGGCCAAAGCGCCACGCGTTGTTGGACACTTGGCGCGCACCTATGGATCCTGGAAGCTGGCGGCTCCCGCTTGCCGTAAATCTCGCGGTGTTTGCTGTACTAGCTGCTGCAACGGTTGCCTTCTCGCAGCACGTCGCGTCGGTCGAACATCCGCCGTGGGCCATCTATGGCGGCTATCTCGCTCTGCTCGCGGTGACGGGCGTCTCGCTTCTGTGGGTAGCGGCCCCCATCAGCGTTTGGCGGGTGCTTCTCGTGGAATACAGGCTTGCCATTGCTCTGGCGGCTTGCGCGGGTTTCGCTGCGATGGCAGCCGCCGATATGTCGCGATCTGCCTGGAACGGGTTTTCTGGCATAACGCTGCGATTGTCGTATGCGATCCTTTCGCTTTACGAGTCCGACGCTCGCGTTAGTTACGCTGAGCAATGGCTCGGGATTGGAAACAAGTTCGAAGTCGGTGTCGACGCCTCCTGTTCGGGGTACGAGGGCATCGGGCTCGTAACTGTGTTTTTGAGCCTCTATTTGTGGGTTTTCCGCGGTTCGCTGCGTTTCCCGCAGGCGCTGCTGCTGCTGCCCATCGGCATTGTTACGATCTGGCTGCTCAACGCCGTTCGTATCGCCGTGCTCGTGAGCATCGGCGCCCATGTTTCACCCGAAGTGGCGATTGGCGGCTTTCATTCGCAGGCTGGATGGATTGCTTTTCTGCTGGTCGCGATCGGCATCATGGCGATGGCCCCGCGTATCGCTTTTTTTGCCAACGGTGAGCGCGCAGCCGCCGCGGCGCCTTCAGGCAGCGAACGCCTGATGTTCGCCTATCTCGCACCGTTCATGTGCCTGATGGCTGCGAGCATCATCGCGGCTGCCGCGGCGCCCTATGATGCATGGCTCTATCTGCTCAAGGTCGCGATGGTCGGCGCTTGCCTCTGGCTGTTTCGAGACATCTATCGTGATCTTTTGAGCCGGATCGACCTCATCGCAATGGGATCAGGCATCGCGGTCGGGATGCTCTGGGTGGTTACCGCCCCAACGAGCCAGAGCAGCGAAGTGGCGGCCTGGATCGTGGCGCAGCCTGTCTGGCTCGCAGCGATCTGGCTCGTGTTCCGCGCGTTGGGCTCGATCGTCATGATCCCAATTGCCGAGGAGCTCGCATTCCGGGGGCTGCTGTATCGCTGGCTGATATCGAGAAATTTCGAAACGGTGAGCTTCGCCACGTTCTCATGGCTGGCGCTCATCGTCTCGTCGCTGTTGTTCGGGCTCATGCATCAGCGCATCGTTGCGGGCGCTTTGGCAGGGGCTGTCTTCGCGCTCCTCATGTTTAGATCGGGCCGCCTCTCGGATGCGATCGTCTCGCATATGGCGGCCAATGCCGTCATTGTCGTCTGGGCCATTGCCGCGCAGCACTGGCATCTGCTCTAGAACTTGTGCGGTTGTAACGAGAACGTCGTATCGCACGTGTACGAGAGCGAATGGCGGTGGCATACGCATCGCGGGACCAAGCCGCAGAACGCTGAACAGCGACCGAATGTCGTCAGCAGGGAACATTTTCCGTCCTCATTTGTTCCCCATTCCGTACCTTGCTAAGCTGACCACACCTCGATGGTTCGGTTCGCCTGAAAGAAGGAGTGACTGACGTGCATTCACTAAACTTGAAAATTGCCGCCGTGGCGCTCGGTCTCGGCGCGTTCGGCGCCGCACCTGCCTCGGCAGCGGTTGTGCCGGCAGGCATGGCCGTCGGTGGTCAGGGAACGGTAATCACGGTCGCCGCCCCGGCGATGGTCGGTGAGCGCGGCCAGGCGATGGCGCAGAGCAATGTCGAGAAGGTCCAGCGCCGGTTCCGTAGCGGTCCGCGCTTCCGCGGCGGTCGTCACTATCGCGGCGGCCGATACTATCGTCGCGGTGGTAGTCGCTGGATCGGTCCGGCCATCATTGCCGGCACGGCGGCGCTGATCCTCGGTGGCAGCATCGAGGCCTCGCGCGCGGGCTACCGCGATCGCTGGGATCGTTGCGCCGATGAGTTCGTATCGTTCCGCTGGAGCGACGGCACGTACCAGCCGTTTGAAGGCCCGCGCCGCCTGTGCCCGTACCTGCGCAGGTAGTCTGCCCTACTTCGATGCAGTGACTTGTCAGTCGGGTCGGCCGTGCCGGCCCGGCTGATTTCGTATGCGCCGTGCCGCTACCTCGGCGTTTCGGGGACGATCTCGATCCGCGACGCCGGTGTGCCGCTCGCGAGGTCCAGGATCACGATGCCGCTCCCGGTCGGGCTGTCATAGTGAACGGCGAGGCGCGCACCCGACAGCGAGAGCGTCCGCACGGTGGCGCCGGACGGGAGGGCGAGGCGAGCCGCGTCCTTGAGCGGCTGTGAGATCGCTGTTGCGCTTCCTGTATCGCTGCCGCGATTGACGAGGTAGACAATGCGCGCAATCACCGTGATGAACCCGAGCACGAGCACCACCCCCATGGCGATCACGGCAAACCTCAACATCCTGATATGGCGCTCACCGAGGACGATGGCGGCCGGGTCGGCGGGCTCTGAGGGATCGTCGCGCATTCCTGTCCTTGTTGTTCGGCGTGATGCAGCGTGATGAACGTGCCAGAAGCGATACGGCATGAGTTCGAAATCGTCGAGGCCGAAGCGGGCCAGCGGCTCGACCGCGTGCTCGGCGGGCGCATCGCCGAGCTGTCACGTGCGCGCCTGCAGGCTCTCATCAAGCAGGGGCGCGTTTCTGGCGCGCGCGGGACGATAGAAGAGCCCGGACACAGGGTCAAATCAGGCGAGCGTTATGCCGTCGTGATACCGCCGCCCGAAGCGGCCGAGCCTGCCGCCGAGGCCATCGCGCTGACAATTCTGCACGAGGATGGCGATCTGATTGTCGTCGACAAGCCCGCGGGGCTCGTGGTGCATCCGGCGCCTGGGCATTCGGGCGGTACGCTGGTCAACGCGCTGATTGCACATTGCGGTGACAGCCTGTCAGGCATCGGCGGCGTCCGGCGGCCGGGGATCGTCCATCGTCTCGACAAGGATACGAGCGGGCTCCTGGTGGTGGCGAAGTCGGACGCAGCCCACCGTGGCCTCGCCGAGCAGTTCGCGGCCCATGGCAGCGACGGCAAGCTCTCCCGCCGGTATCTGGCACTGGTGTGGGGGATGCCCGATCGCCCGCGCGGCGTCATCGACGCCGCGATTGCGCGCAGCCGCCACAATCGCCTGCGGATGTCGGTTTCGCAGGGGCCGTCGGCACGTCACGCGGTGACGCACTACGGGTTGCTCGAAGTGTTTCGCGACGCCGAGGGCGTGCCGCTCGCGAGCCTGCTCGAGCTGGAACTCGAGACCGGCCGCACCCACCAGATCCGTGTCCATCTCGCCAACATCGGTCATCCGGTGATGGGTGATCCGGTCTACGGCAGCGGATTCGCTTCGAGCGCGCGGCGGCTCGACGAGACGGCGCAGGCGGCGCTCACGGCGCTTGGCCGTCAGGCCCTGCACGCAGCGGGGCTTGGCTTTGTGCATCCCGTGACGCGACGCAAGCTCGCCTTCGAGAGCGCGCTCCCTGCGGATTTCACGCGGTTGCTGGAGACGCTGGCCCGCGCCGGTAGCGTCAAACCGAAGGTCGGCAGACCGGCTGCGCGGACGGCCATCCGTAAGCCGCGCAAAAGAGAAGACCCGTCAGAATGAGCTCATCGGCTGCTTGAGGAATTCGATCTCCTCAGGCGTGGAGGTACGGCCGAGCGCGGCGTTGCGGTGAGGATAGCGGCCGAAGCGGTCGATGATCACCTTGTGGGCAAGCGCGTACTTATCGAGCTCCGCATCGCCGAGCTGTCCGATGAGCGCGACCGACGTCACCTGATCGGCAGCATCCTCGCTGTGCTCGAACGGCAGATAGAGGAAGATCCGCTCGCGATTCGTCATCGCGGTGTCGATGCCGCTGTCGACGGCGGCACGGGCAAGCCGGCGCGCGGCGGGATCCGTCGCGAAGGCGCGCGCGGTGCCGCGGAAGAGGTTGCGCGGGAACTGGTCGAAGACGACGATCGCGGCCAGCAGCTCGCGCGGCGCCGTCGTATCGATAGCGTCCGGCTCGGCGGCAAGCTGTTCGTAGACCGCGCCGAAGCGACCGGCGATCTGCCGGTCGACATCATCGTTCTTCTGGAAGCATTGTTCGAGGGTCAGCTCAGTGAACCAGAAGCCGAGCACCTCAGCCACCCAAGCCGGCTCGCCGGCCGGGCGGGGCATTTCCACCGCCGACATCAGGCTTTCAACGCTTCGAGCTGGCGCTTGTCGACGGGCGTCAGATTGACGCTCTCACCGCAGCCGCAGGCGCCTGATTGGTTCGGATTGTTGAACACGAACTGGGCGGAAAGCTTGTCGACCTTGTAGTCCATCTCGGTGCCGAGCAGGTACAACACGGCCTGAGGGTCGATGATTACGCGGGCGCCGTCCTGCTCGACCACTTCGTCGAACTTGCCGGCACTTGCCGCCCATTCCATCGTGTATTCCATGCCGGCGCAGCCGCCCTTCTTGATCCCGATTTTCAGGCCGGAAACCTCGGGGCCTTTCGATGCCATGATCGCTTTGACCCGGGCGGCGGCGGCCGGAGTCAGCGTAAGGACTGTCGGGCGGGAACGAGTGGCGCTCATGGTGTCCTCCATGGCTCCGGTTAAAAGCCGGGCATGTGGTTGATTTGACTTGGGGCACATTACCACAGAAATGGGGTTCCACGCGAGGCCCGGCAAGGGCAGGATAGGAACGCAGTATCGTCGGCGGGGCGAGGGATCAAGCCAGGGTTCCTTGATTGCCCGATGTTGACTGCCGGGGAATAGAGATACAGGGTGTGAGCGGCGCTGCCAGGGCCGGCGACCGACCCACAATCGGAGGACGTATGACTGCAGTTGAGACAAGCACCACGAAAGTGAACGGCACAAGCGCCTCGGCGTCTAATGCCGCCGGAACACCGGTGCTCCAGATTTCCGGTCTCACGACCTCCTTCATGCGCGACCGCAAGTGGAATTCGGTGGTCCGCGATGTCTCGTTCGAAATCGCGCCCGGCGAGACGGTCGCGGTCGTCGGCGAGTCGGGCTCCGGCAAGAGCGTCACGGCGCTGTCCGTGATGCGCCTGGTCCCCGAGATCAACGGCAAGGTCGAAGGCAGCATCAAGCTCGCCGGCCAGGAGCTGACGACGCTCCCCGAGAGCGAGATGCGCAAGGTCCGCGGCAACAAGATCGCGATGATCTTCCAGGAGCCGATGACGTGTCTCAATCCGGTGCTGACGGTCGGCTTCCAGATCGTCGAGGCGCTGCTTTGCCATCGTGACATCACACGCGCCGAAGCCGAGGCCGAAACGATCCGGCTGTTCGAGCGTGTCCGCATCCCCGCCGCGAAATCCCGTATCCACGAGTATCCGCACAATTTCTCCGGCGGCATGCGCCAGCGCGTGATGATCGCGATGGCCCTGGCGTGCAAGCCGAAGCTGCTGATCGCCGACGAGCCGACGACGGCGCTCGACGTGACGATCCAGGCGCAGATCCTGGAGCTGCTGAAAGAGCTTCAGCGCGAAGAGGGCATGTCGATCCTCTTCATCACCCACGACATGGGCGTCGTCGCGGAAATCGCCGATCGGACGATCGTGATGTTCAACGGCAATGTCGTTGAAACCGGAACCACCGCAGATATTTTCGCCAATGCGAAGCATCCCTACACGCGCGCGCTGCTGTCGGCGGTGCCCGTGCTCGGTTCGATGGAAGGCCGCCCGCGGCCAATGCGTTTCCCGGTCGTCGACAAGGAGACCGGGCTCTCCGACGTGCCGACCGAGGCCGCTGATACGGTCAAGGAAGCGCAGCGCCCGATCCTCGAGGTTTCCGGCCTCACCACGCGCTTCGACATCAATGCTGGCCTGTTCGGCGGCGTCGTCGGTCGCGTGCACGCGGTCGAGAACGTCTCGTTCAGCGTCCAGGTCGGCGAGACGCTGGCGCTCGTCGGCGAGTCGGGCTGCGGCAAGTCCACGACCGGACGTTCGATCCTGCGCCTGATCGAGCCCGACAAGGGCTCCGTCGTCGTCGACGGCCAAGACGTGCTCAAGATGGGCTCGACCGAGCTGCGCGAGATGCGCAAGAAGATGCAGATCGTGTTCCAGGACCCGTTCGCGAGCCTCAATCCGCGCATCACGGCTGGTGGTGCGATCGCGGAACCGCTCTACGCGCTCGGCATGGCGAGCAGGTCGGAGGCGAACGACAAGGTCGCCGATCTGCTCACCCGCGTGGGTCTGAAGCCCGATATGGCCAGCCGCTATCCGCACGAATTCTCGGGCGGTCAGCGCCAGCGCATCTGCATCGCCCGTGCGCTCGCGCTCGGACCGAAGCTGATCGTCGCCGACGAGGCCGTGTCGGCGCTCGACGTGTCGATCAAGGCGCAGGTGATCAACCTGATGCTCGACCTGCAGGCGAGCCTCGGCCTGGCCTATCTCTTCATCTCGCACGACATCGCGGTGGTCGAGCGCGTCAGCCACCGCGTCGCCGTCATGTATCTGGGCGAGATCGTCGAGATCGGCCCGCGTGCGGCAATCTTCGGCAATCCGCAGCATCCCTACACCAAGAAGCTGATGGCGGCGGTGCCGATCCCCGACCCGGCGCGTCGTGCGATCGCGCGCGGCGTCTCGAACGACGAGATCAAGAGCCCGGTCCGCCCGCCGGACTTCGTGCCGCCGGTACGCCTCTATCGCGAAGTCTCGCCGGGGCACTCGGTCCAGATCTGGGGCGACGAGTGGAAGTCCTGAGCGGGCTCAAGGCCTGATCGTCCGGGATGGAAGCGCTCGCGCTTCCATCGACGGGCAAGCGGCCTACACGTTGTCCCGCAACGCCAGCTGACGGCGAAACCAGACAGCCGTCAGCGGCAGTAGTACGGCCGCCGCCACATAGACCGGCGGCGCGCCATAGAGGTCGACGACCGGCGCGGCAAGTGCGACGCCGATCGACTGTCCAATGAACAAGCTGAATGCGAACAGCGACACCGCGAGGCCGCGCGCCTCCGGTGCCATTTGTGTCGCGTTGGTCTGCAGCGTGTTGTGGAACATGTAGAAGCCGAGCCCCAGCAGCACCATCGCGGCAATCGCGAACGGGAGCGACGGGGCAACGGCGAGGATCAGGAAGCCGGATGCGATGATGGCGCCGCCGAGGACGACCAGCCCGCGTTCGCCGGTCAGCGACAGCAGCCTGCGGGCACTGAACGAATAGCCGAGTGCCCCGGCGCCGAACACCGCCAGCACGAGTCCCGCGGTCGCGAAGCTCGTCCCCAGGCGATGCACGAGATCGGCACCCACGTAGGCGAATGCGCCGTACATGGCGAAGCACTCGAGAAACACGACGATCAGCATCACGCGCACGAACGGGCGGCGCAGCATCGAGCGGGCGCCGGACAGCATGGCGGCGAAGCTGTTGGCGCCCGGCGCGCTCGCCGGTTGCGCCGCGGGGTTGAGCTTGAGCTCGGTCAGCATCGCGATGCCCGCAAGCAGATGCACCGCGCCGACAACGACGAAAACGGTACGCCAGCCAAAGGTCGCGCCGATGTATCCGCCGGCCGCCTGCGAGAGGACGATGCCGGAGAACTGGGCGGTCAGGAAGCGCGCGAGAACCGCCTGGCGCCGCTCGAAGGGGATCGCATCGCCGATCCAGGCGAAGGCGAGCGGAATGATGGCCGAGCCAGCCGCGCCGGCCGCAAAACGCGCGACCGTGAGCTGGCCGAGCGAGGCGGCGAAGGCTGCGGATGTCGTCGCGATGCCGGCGGCGAGCGATAGGAAGGCCGCGATGCGGTACTTGCCGAAGCGGTCGCCGGCGGGGCCGAACGCGAGCTGGAAGAGGCCATAGCCGACCGTGAAGGCCGTGATGATGATCGCGGCCGTGCCGACGGTGATCGAGAAGCCATGCGCGACCTGCGGCAGCAGCGAGTCGCTGATGCGGATGTTGAGCGCGCCACCGAACGCAGCCATCGCCAGCAGCGCGATCGTGCGGAATGGCGGCTCCGCGGTCACGGCGGGGGGCGGCGCGCTCATGACTTGGGTTTTGCCTTGCCGCCACCGGGCTCGTTGATGGCGACGACGCCGATCAGCACGGCCGCGAGACCGATCACGATCGACGCCGTGAACGGCTCGCCGAGCACGAAGCAGCCGATGACGACCCCGAACGCGGCCTTGAGGAAGCTCACGGTCGAGGTGCCGAGGGAGCCGAGCGTGCGGATCAGGCGGAAGTAGATGGTCACGCCGATACCGTTGGCGAGGATGCCGCTCGCTGCGGTTGCCATGAGTGAGCGCGTCGAGGGATCGGCCGAGAAGGGCTGTTCGATGATGAAGGCCAGGATGAGCATCAGCACCGCCGATGCCGTGGTCGTCGCTGCCGCGGCGCCGAGTGGTGAGATGTGGGTGAAGCGCCGCCCGAACAGCGTCGCGCTCGCATAGCCGAGCGTCGCAAGCATGATCACGAGCTGGCCGACGAAGCCGCGGTCCAGGCCTTCGAGCGCGCCGAAGCCGATGACCGTGATGACGCCGCAGAAACCGAGCGCGAGCCCGAGTACCCGCTTGATGCCGATACTTTCCTGGCGCGTGTAGAGGAGTGTGATGATCGTCACCACGATGGGCGATAGCGAAGTGAGGATCGCGGCGAGCGCGCTATCGACGTATTGCTGCCCCCAGGCGATCAATATGCCCGGCCCGGCGCTGGTCAGGATGCCCTGGATGGTGAAATCCCGCCACGAGCGCACGCCGGTCGGGACCGTGACGCCCTGGGACCAGACGATCACCCACATGAACAGCGCCGCGAACGCGAGCCGCAGTGAAACCGCCGTGAAGGGCGGCATGGTTTCGAGCTGGATCTTGGTGAAGCCGAACTGCGCGCCCCAGAAGAAAGCGACGAGCGCGAGCAGGAACAGCTCCAGCGGCAGCCGTTGCGCGCTCTCTTTGGTCTGGATTGCCATACCGCCCCGTTCCCCGTCCGGCCGCGATGGCGAGACGGCACATGGCTACATTGTCGGCCGGCTGGTTGTCGAGATGCGGCGTCGGGCAGCAGGTGCGCCGCCGGCGCGTGGTCGAGGCAGCATCAGTGGCCGCTCGATCGCCAGCGATCCCATCCGCCAGCCCGCAGCTCGCATGCTGGGCAGGTGCCGCAGCCATAGCCCCACGGGTGGCGCAGTTCGCGATTTCCGAGGTAGCACGAGTGGGTGTGCTCGATCAGGATGTCGACGAGATCGCCGCCACCCAGGGTTTCGGCGAGCGCCCAGGTGTCAGCCTTGTCCACATACATGAGCGGGGTATCGATCGCGACCGGCCGGTCCAGTCCGAGCGACAGGGCGCGTGCGAGCGTCTGCAGCGTGTCGTTGCGGCAATCGGGATAGCCGGAATAGTCGGTCTCGCACATGCCGCCGACGAGCGTGCCGATCCCGCGCCGGTAGGCGAGGGCCGCCGCATAGGTGAAAAACAGGAGATTGCGGCCCGGCACGAACGTGCTCGGCAGGCCAGCGGCGGTCATCTCGATCGCGGTATCGCGGGTGAGGCTCGTCTCGCTGATCTGGGCGAGCGTCGGCATGGCCAGCATGTGATCCTCACCGAGGCGTGACGACCACGCGGGAAATTGTTTGCGCAGCGCGCCGATCACGACGCCGCGCTGGGCAAGCTCGACGCGATGCCGCTGGCCATAGTCGAACCCGATCGTCTCGACCCGGGCATAGCGGGAGAGCGCCGACGCGAGGCAGACCGTCGAATCCTGGCCACCGGAGAAGAGAACGAGGGCGGTAGAGTCTGGCGGGATCGTCATCGTATGGGGCTCGCGCTGTCAGCGTTGGGGTTCTGTGACTACGCTTCTGTGCGCGGGCAATCAATCCGCAGCAGGGGACGGCCGCGTCCCGAAATGCGAAAACCCCGGCGGACGTGCTGTCGCCGGGGTTTCCTGGTCGGCCGGATCGAACTGCTGCTTGCGGTTAGTTCGGATTCGGCGCGGGGGTGGGCGTTGGCGCGGGCGCGGGCTGCGTAACCGGGCCGGTCTCGGCCGGCGGCGCCGTGCGTTCGATCGCGGGCGTCGTTGTCGTCGTGCTGTCGCGAGTGCCCGAGCCGAAGCCGATGAAGAGCATTGCCAGGATCGCCACGAGGGCGACCAAACCGATCACCATGCCCCAACTGCTGCCGGACTGGGTGGCGTTTCGATCGATGTAATCCTGCGTCGAACGACGCTCATAGTCGGTGTCAGCCATGGCTCGCCTCCTGTTCATTGCCATCTGCGGGAAAAACGCTCGTGCGGAGGGGTGGTTCCGATCAACGTCTCCGCCGCATGGCAGATGCCGCGAGGCTGGCCGTGTCGCGATCCCTCCGATAGGCTTGTTCAGGGCCATGATTGCGGCCCTGGAGCAGCCATGCGGAGTACTGAAGATGTCGACACCCGAGCTGGAGTTGTTGCAGAAGGCGAAGCTGCCGTTCGCCGATTTGCTCGGTCTCGAGTTCGTTGCGGCAACCAAGGATATGGTGCGCGCCGAGCTTGTCGTGCGGCCTGAGATCTGCACCCGGCCGGCGACCATCCACGGAGGCGCCATCATGGCCTTTGCGGATACGCTCGGCGCTGCTGGCACAGTCGTGAATCTGCCGGCGGGACATTCGACGACGACGATCGAGTCCAAAACCAACTTTGTCGCGGGCGCGCCGGTCGGCACAAAGATCGTCGGCGAGGCGACACCGGTCCATCGCGGCAAGCGCACGCAGGTCTGGCAGACGCGTATCACACGCGCCAACGACGGCGGGCTGGTCGCGATCGTGACGCAGACGCAGATGGTGCTGGAGCCGAGGCCACCGAAGACGTAAACGGCGGGGGCGTGACGCACGCTCGCACACCAACTACGATCGATGCACGACAAACACATAGAACCAACGAGAGCCGAGGGAGGCGCAGGGCAATGTCCTTGTTCGATTTGAAGGGGAAGGTCGCGGTCGTGACCGGCGGCAATGGCGGCATTGGTCTCGGCATGGCGCGCGGCTTGGCGGAGGCGGGTGCCGATGTCGTGATCGCCGGGCGCAAGGCGGAGAAGTCGAAAGGTGCTGCGGCGGAGCTCGCGAAGCTCGGCGTACGCACCTCGGTCGTCGAAGTGGATGTGGCGGACGAGAAGTCGTGCCACGCGATGATCGCGTCCGCTGCCAAGCAGATGGGCCGCATCGACATCCTGGTCAACAACGCCGGCATCAACATCCGCAAGATGCCCGAGACGTACACGAGCAAGGAATGGCGCGAAATCCTGTCGATCAATCTCGACGGTGCGTTCTACTGCTCGCAGGCGGTCTATCCCGAGCTGAAGAAGGCGGGCGGCGGCAAGATCATCAACATCGGTTCGATGATGTCGTTGTTCGGCGCGCCGATGACGACCGCCTACGCGGCGTCGAAGGGTGGCATCGTGCAGATGACGCGCGCGCTCGCGACCGCGTGGGCGAAGGACAACATCCAGGTCAACTCGATCCTGCCCGGCTGGATCGATACGGAACTCACGCAGCGCGCCCGTGTCGACATCGACGGTCTGCATGACAGCGTACTGTCGCGCACGCCGGCCGGGCGCTGGGGCAAGCCGGAGGATTTCTCCGGTATCGCGGTCTTCCTCGCGGCGCCGGCGTCCGACTTCGTCACCGGCACCGCGATTCCGGTCTGCGGCGGCTTCTCGGTCAAAGGGTGATGGTTCCGGCGTGCCGAATGCGCACGCCGGTTAACTCGCACGCAACGAAGTGGGCGTAGGCTCTCCTCCTATCAGCTCCCGGCTGCGCATTTCCGCCCGGGACAGAATAGGTGGTCAAAGTCATGTTCAGCATCCGAGTCCGTTTGCGCCTGCTTCCGCACTTTGCGTTGATTGGGTTGGTGCTCGGCCTCGGCGCGGGGCAATGGGCGGCGATGACCGAAGCCGGCGTCGCCCCGGTCCGATTGCCGGTTCAGGCCGTTGCGTCTCCCGTGCTCGTATCGGTCAGCGCGCTCGATATGAACCGCCTGCTGCCGTCCCAGTTCGGTGACTGGGACACACCATCGTCGACACCGCAGCGCTGAGGTATCAGCCGCCGCGCGCAGGTGGCGCGTCAGGCGGGGGCTCGTCGTCGAGGATCGGCGGCGGAGGTGCTGCTGGCGGCGGTTGTGGCTGGGGCGCAGGCGTCACTTCTGCATCCTCCACGTCCTCGGACCGCGCCGTGCCGGGCGCGGCGCTCTTGGGCTGAGCGTTGGCCGCGCGCTCTTCGGCGATCCGGTTGAGCAGTGCGCGCACGCCGTCGAGGTCGCGCAGATGGATGTCGTGCTGGTTGAAGGGAATCTCGATTCCCGCAGCCTTGAACTCCTTCATGATCGCGATGCGCAGGTCCGATTGGACACCACCAGCGCGTCCGACGTCGGCGACGAAGAACCACATGAAGAAATCGAGCGAGCTTGCGCCGAAGTTGTCGAGGATGGCGCCGGGCGGCGGTTCGGTCAGCACTTGCGGATGCGCTTTCGCGCACGCGATCATGATCGCGATCACGCGCTCAGGGTCGGCATCGTAGGTCGCGCCGACGCGCACGGTGCCGCGCCCCATCAGGCTGCGCAGCGTGCGGTTCAGCACGGGTTTGGTGATCAGTTCCGAATTCGGCATGATGAGGCGGGCGCGATCGGCCGTCTCGATCTCGGTCGAGCGCACCGAGATGCGGCGCACGCTGCCGCTCTGGTCGCCGACGACGATCGTGTCGCCGACTTTCACCGGCCGCTCGACAAGAAGAATGAGACCCGACACGAAATTGTTGACGATCGACTGAAGGCCGAAACCGATGCCGAGCGAGAGGGCGCCGGCGACGATCGCGAGATTGGTGATGTCGAGGCCGGCGTAGGAGACCGCGAGAACGGCCGATAGCGCGATGCCGCTGTAGCCGACTGCGGTTTCGATCGAGTTCGAGATGCCGATATCGAGGCGGCGCGGTTGCAGAATGCGCTCGCGCAGCCAGCGCTGGAACATCCGCGTCGCCAGCAGCAGCAGGATGAACAGGATGATGCCGATCAGGATGCGCGCGGGTGAGACGCGGAACTGGCCGATTTCGAATCCGAAGAAGGCGCGGGTGAACCAGTCGCGGATGTCGGCGGCAGTGAAGCCCCACTGCACGAGTACGAGCGGCACCGCGATCAGCAGCAGCGCAATCGTGAGCAGCACCTCGACCAGCCACGCGAATTCGTTGATCCGCGTCTGATCGAGGCGGAAGCGCGTCGAGAGGGCGTTGCCGATCGGATTGGCGGGTTGCTCCATGGTCCGTGTGACGGAGCGGATCGTCAGGTAGATCAGGCCGGCAGCCACCAGCACGGTGCCGGTGAGCACGAGCTGCTGCGTGATGAAGCGGCCGAGCGCGAGGTAGCCGAGCAGCGACAGTGTTACGATCAGCACCGTCAGCACCCACAATGGCAGCTTTAGCCACCAGGGCTCGAGCGCGGTTGTCGCGGGCACGACGATGGCGTCGCTGTCAGCCAGCTTGACCGGCTGGCGCTCGAACCGTGTCAACAGCAGGCCGGTCAGCAGCCCCGCATAGGCGAGCGTTGCCACGAATGTGCGGATCACCGTCAGCGACAGCGGGGCGACAAGAACGCGGCCGATCTCGGTCAACGCGAGATCGGCGGCGTAGACGACGACGATGCCGACCAGATAGCGGCTGACGTGACGGGCGGCATGATTGGTCAGATCGACCAGTCTCAGGCTGGGATCGCGCGGCGAGAGCACGGCGCGGATCAGCGTCGAAACGACGGTTGCCAGCAAGGTTGCCGACAGCACCGCGACAACGATATGGCCGCCTGGGCCGCTCATGAGGTCGAGGTGCTGCAGTCCGAGATAAAGGACAGCGAGTGCGGAAGCGAACGGCAGCGCGCGCGCCGGCGCGATCCAGGCAATCTTTTGCGCGCGCTGGATGAAGGTGCGCCCGTCGGGCGGGGGCGAGTCGTTCCGGCGTTCGAGCCATCGCGCGCCAAGCCCGAGCCCGATCCAGGTGGCGAGCGCGCCGAGCAGCACGACGGTGAGCTGCGACAGCGATTCCCGAGCGACGCGGAACCAGTCGGTGATGACGTACTGGCCGAACGCTGCCGTGGTTGGCAGGTCGCGGGCCGCGCGCTTCCAGTGGTGCGGCACCAGCGGGCTCTCGGCGCGCTCAAAGAGATTGCGCGAGAACAGCGACTGGCGGAACTCGGTGATACTTTGGACGAGCTCGCGAATGCGAACCTCGGTGAGGTCGACCGTCCGGAGGGCACCGTCGATGTTCGCAACGGTCGCATTCAGACGCGCGCGCTCGGCTGCGACAGCCGGCGCTTCAGGCGCGGCATCCTTGGCCGGCAACGGTCCGAGGCTCTCGACTTGCCGTCGCGCGGCGGCAAGCAGCGGCCGGAGCGCTTCCGAGATCGTGGCAAGCTCGGCGACCATCTTGTCGGTCTCCGCACGGACGCGCGCGAGGTCGCTATCGGAATCGCTGGCGCGTTCGATTGATTGGCGCGCGGCGTCGACGGCGGCCGTCAGGCGCGTGATCTGCTCGGCAATCGCGGGAGGCACGCCGGCGGCCGGTGCATCCTTGGGATCGGGGGCGGGTTGTTGTGTCGGCTGCGCCGCCGGTTCGGTGGTGGCAGGCGCCGCCGGTTGGGCACCGTTCGTCGGCGCCGGGGGCTGAGGCTGCTGCGCAAGCGCCGGCATGGCCGCCAGCATCCACGCGCAAACCAGCGCTGCACTCCATGCCCGCAGAAACTTTCCACTCATGCTTGTCACAACCCCACTGAACCGCCTTCGATCCGCTTCATCGCATCGCGAGCGACAGATCTCTCGGAATCCAGCCATGAACGAGGCGGAGGCCGACGCTTCCATATGCCAACGCGCGAGGCGCGAGGGAAGACGAGGGGCAAGTTGAGGTGTGGGTTGAGGTGCGCCGGATGGACGCCCTCATTCGGCAGCCGATTCTCCGCCGCCGACCGCACGCGGCGTCCGTGTAAACACGGGTTGCAGCGATGAACGCTCGGTTTCTTCGCGCGAAACGGGCACTTGCGCGACCGGCAGCTCGGGGGCTGCGATGCCGGTCTCGATGACGACATCAACCGGCCCGCCGGTCATGATCAGGTGTTCGGTATCGTCGCGGCGTATCAGCACAAGGCGCCGGCGTCCGTCGACGTTGGCATGATCGACGACCGCCAGCCGGGGCAGCGGACGCGGCCCGAAGAGCGTCGCGCGCGGTGAGGTGCCGTTCAAGTAGCTGCGCACGAGGATGTAGGCCCCGGCCGCGATGACGCCCAGAACCGCGATGATGAAGACATACCAGATCAAACTTGCCATGCCTTCTACTGCGGCTTGCGCCGCGCTCCCTCGCTCAACTTGCTTGACCGCAGCACCCTGCTACTCCGCGTCATCTCTGGATCGTGCCGTACAGCTTTGATTCTAGGGTAACTTTATTCGACCACCAGATCGCGAGGGTGATTCCATCCGGTCGACCAAAGCTCTAGCAGCGAACGCATCGCAGTGCAGGCGAGGACGCTCACGTGCGGCACTTCGATTGTGGACAGAGCATTCATGTCACGCTTTGGCGCCGTGCCCGCAAGGCTTGTGCTCATGCGTTGTCCCCAGGACGCAGCACAGCAGATTTGCGCTTCTTTTGCTTGCCAACCTCTCCTCGCTGCGCCTTGCGCGGCCATCCATCGTTTGCATGTGCGGAACAATCAGGCAGCACTGGCTCCAGCCGGAGGACTCATACACAGTGTCCTGCGCCATCTTAACCTCGTCGTACGTGTTGTGGATGCTGGCAGGGCGTATTGCGGCGCCGCGCCCCCGCATCGAAGGAGCGCCGTTACCGTGCTGCACCGATTTTCGCAGTTGTTTCATGCCGTTGGATTTGCGAATCGGCTAGTGTCGCCGGCCATGAACGTGCTTTCTCTATCCAATGATAAACGCAGCGAGGCATCGATGACAGGTGGCCCGTCCCGCGGCGGTGTCATTTTGGCGGTGACGCTGACGCTGGCTGCCGCGTTGGCGCTCGGTCTCGTCGCGATGTGGTCATCGCGCGCGACGGGTCCGCTGGTGCTCGCGTTTCTCTCGCTGCTGGCGGCGATTGGCGTCTTTTTCCTGTTCGGCACCGCGGCCGGCCTCATCAAGCTGCACAGCGAGGATGAGCGCGGCGATCTCAACGAGCGTGCCGCTGAAGGCCTCGACCTCGGCTTCCTTGTCACCGACGCGGCTGGCCGGCCACTGAGAGCCAATCGCGCCTTCCGCCGGATCGTCGGCGAGCATCCCTCGGGTGAGCCGCGCGCGCTCGAAGAAGCATTTTCCGGAGAGCCCCAGGCCGCCGAATGCCTGTTCCGCCTGTTGCGCGCGATCGAGCGCGGTGAGGGGCGCCAGGAGGAATTCCGCCTGCGCGGCCAGGATGGCCGGGCGCGGACGTCGCGCTGGCTGCGCGTGACCGTGCGCCCGATTCCGGCGGCCCTTGGCGGTGGTGAAAACCAGCCGCGTATCCTGTGGCAGATCGCCGACGTCACCCAGGAGCACGCCCGCGTCGCCGAGACCATGCGCGCGCTCGAGACTCGGCTCTCCTATTTCGATGCCCTGCCGATCGGCCTCATCGATCTCGCGGTCGACGGCCGCGTCACGGCGATCAACCGCACGCTGTCGAGCTGGCTCGCACGTGAGACGCCGATCGATCCGGAAGAGGACACGCGGCTCGGCGACCTGCTCGCACCCGGCGCCGAGGCTGCGATCCGTGCCGCGCTGTCGGCGGCCGAGGGGCAATGGGCGCGGGTCGACACCGAGCTTGTGCGCGACGCGGGTGTGTTCGTGCCGGTCGAGGTGATCGCGGTGCCTGCCGCCGAGCCTGCGCCCGATGCCGCTATCCAGCTTTTCGTACTGCCGCGCCGTGCGCGCCAGGACTTCGATGGTGGCAGTGCCCGTCACGGCGGCCAGCTCGCGCGGTTTCTCAATTCGGCGCCGTTCGGCATGGCGACGATCGCTGCTGACGGTCGCATCCTCAATGCCAACGCGACGTTCTCGCACCTGTTCCGCGATGGTCAATCCGACGCGATCAAGACCACCGCCGATATCGTCGGGCTTGTCACCGATGCCGACGCGCGCGCGACACTGCAGAAGGCGCTCGAGCAGGCGCTCAAGGGCCGTGCGGGTGATGAGCCGGTCGAGGTCACGCTGGGAAGCGATGGCCTTGCGACGCGGCGCCTGTATCTCAATCCGGTTTCGGCTGGCGACGGCGATGCGACGGTCATCGTCTATGTCATCGACGCGACGGAGCAGAAGGCGCTCGAACTCAAGTATGCGCAGAGCACCAAGATGGAGGCTGTCGGCAAGCTGGCGGGCGGCATCGCGCACGACTTCAACAACGTGCTGACCGCGATCATCGGCTTTTCCGATCTGCTGCTGCAGACGCATCGCCCGACCGATGCGGCCTACAAAGACATCATGAACATCAAGCAGAATGCCAACCGTGCCGCGGGCATGGTGCGGCAGCTCTTGGCGTTCTCGCGGCGGCAGACGCTGCAACCCGAGATCCTCGAACTCGGCGATGTCATCAGCGACACCGCGGCGGCGCTCCTGCGCAAGCTGATCGGCGAGACGGTCAACCTCAAGATTCGCACGGGCCGCGACCTGTGGCAGGTGAAAGCCGATCGCACCCAGCTCGATCAGGTGATCATCAACCTCGCGGTCAATGCCAAGGATGCGATGCCGGACGGCGGCAAACTCACGATCGAGACGCGCAACGTCGGCGAGCAGGATACGCGTGCGTTCCGCGGCATGGGCATGGTGGCGGGCGACTACGTCGAGATCGCAGTTTCGGATACCGGCCACGGCATGACGCCGGAGATCATGGCCAAGATCTTCGAGCCGTTCTTCTCGACCAAAGAGGTCGGCAAGGGCACCGGTCTCGGCCTCTCGACCGTCTACGGTATCGTCAAGCAGACCGGTGGCTTCATCTTCCCCGAGAGCACGCTCGGTGAGGGCACGACGTTCCGCATCTATCTGCCGCGCTATGTGCCGACGGCAGCGGACATCGAGGCCGCCGCCGCCCGCAGCGCGCCGAAGAAGGAGCGCGCGCGTGATCTCACGGGCAGCGGCCGGGTGCTGCTGGTCGAGGATGAGGATTCGGTGCGCGCCTTCGCGATCCGCGCGCTCAAGCGCCAGGGCTATGATGTGATCGAGGCGACGTCCGGCGTCGAAGGGCTCGAGAAATTCGAGGAAGTCGGCGGCCAGGTGGACCTCGTTGTCAGCGACGTCGTGATGCCGGAGATGGACGGGCCGAGCATGCTGAAAGAGCTGCGCAAGCAGCGCCCTGACATCAAGGTCATTTTCATGTCGGGCTACCCGGACGATGCCTTCAAGCGCAACCTCGATCCGGCCGACCATTTCGCCTTCCTGGCGAAGCCGTTCACGCTGCCGCAGCTTGCCGCGAAGGTGAAGGAAGAGCTCGAGCGTTAGCGCCCCGAGATCCCTTGTCGCCGGACACTGCCTGGAACATAGGCGGAACATTTGCTTGTTGATGGAGAACAAAAATGGTACGAAGGGGTCAGATTGCTCGAATCTGCAACCCGTGGAATAAGGGGACACCGCATCATGACTGCTCCGCATCTTCGCGTCGTCGAGGGGGACGATATGGACAAGCATAAGGCGCTCGACGCAGCGCTGGCGCACATCGAGAAGCAGTTCGGCAAAGGGTCGATCATGCGGCTCGGTGCGCAGGACAAGTCCATCGACGTTGAGGCAGTCTCCACGGGTTCGCTGGGTCTCGACATTGCGCTTGGGATCGGCGGCTTGCCGCGTGGGCGCGTGATCGAGATTTTCGGACCGGAAAGCTCGGGCAAGACGACGCTGGCGCTGCAGTGCGTCGCGGAAGCACAGAAGCGTGGCGGGATCTGTGCGTTCGTCGATGCCGAACACGCGGTCGACCCGGTTTATGCGCGCAAGCTGGGTGTGAAGGTCGAGGACCTGCTGATCTCGCAGCCCGACTCGGGTGAGCAGGCGCTCGAGATCGTCGACACGCTCGTGCGCTCCGGTGCCGTCGACGTGCTGGTCGTCGACTCGGTGGCGGCTCTGACACCCAAGGCAGAACTCGAAGGCGAGATGGGCGATAGTCTGCCCGGTCTGCAGGCGCGCCTCATGAGCCAGGCACTGCGCAAGCTCACCGGCACGATCTCCAAGTCGCGCTGCATGGTGATCTTCATCAACCAGATCCGCATGAAGATCGGCATCATGTTCGGCAACCCGGAGACGACGACGGGTGGCAACGCGCTGAAGTTCTACTCGTCCGTTCGCCTCGACATTCGCCGTATCGGCCAGATCAAGGACAAGGACGAGCCGGTCGGCAACCAGACCCGCGTCAAGATCGTGAAGAACAAGGTTGCGCCGCCGTTCAAGCAGGTCGAATTCGACATCATGTACGGCGAGGGTATCTCCAAGACCGGCGAGTTGGTCGATCTCGGAGTCAAGGCGGGCCTCGTCGAGAAGGCTGGCGCCTGGATTTCCTTCCGGGGCAATCGCATCGGTCAGGGCCGCGAGAACGCCAAGACGTTCCTCAAGGAGAACCCCAAGATCGCCGCCGAAATCGAGGCCGCGATCCGCCAGAACGCCGGCCTGATCGTCGACAAAATGCTGCTGGAACCCGGTGAGCAGAACGATCCCGATCCGGATGGCCTGAACGAGGTGCCGGATGCCGATGGTGTGCTGCCGGATGCCGATGACACGGGGACGCGGAAAGGCCGCGGCGGTCGGCGGTAGATCGCGTGTCAATCCAATCGCCAGCGGGTGACTGCTGGTGCCGATGACAGGGGAGCTGCGGTTACAACCAAGGCTCCCCTGTCCATTTTCGCCCGAGGATCGAGTCGCTTCAAACCTTGGCGCCAGCTCGCCGGTCTCGATGTAATTTAACTGTCTGGCTCAGAGGGTTGGGTCACCACACCCGCCGTCCGGGTGTGTCCAACGATTGACTAACCTCTTCCCGGTAGTTACCTGCATATAAAGCT
>CAZKZT010000007.1:0-24998 GCA_964557265.1 uncultured Hyphomicrobium sp. | reverse complement strand
GAGGAAGCGGCGGAGGCGCGCGGCCTCATCCGCCGCAACATCGAGGCGTTCGGATTGACTGGTGCGACGAAGCTATGGCGGCGCGACGCGACGGATCTCGGGCCGGCGGGCAACATGACGCCGTACGATGTCGCATTTCTCGATCCGCCCTACGGCAAGGGGCTCGGCGAGAAGGCGCTCGCGGCACTCGCGGCGGGCGGATGGCTGGTGCCGGAGGCACTGTGTGTTCTCGAAGAGAGGAAGGACGTCGTGATCGATGTGCCTGACGCGTTCGAGGTGCTCGACCAGCGGACGTGGGGTGACACGCAGGCGGTGTTGATGCGGTTCAGGGGGTGAGTCGGTCACCCGGGGCGTGCCTTTGTCCCTTCTCCCCGTCCTTCACGGGGAGAAGGGGAAGTTATCTTCTCCCGAACAAGCGCTCGATGTCGGCGCGGGAGAGGGTGACATAGGTCGGGCGGCCGTGATTGCATTGACCGGCGCGCGGCGTTGTCTCCATCTCGCGCAGCAGCGCGTTCATCTCGGGGCCGGTGAGGCGCCGCCCGGCACGCACGCTGCCGTGACACGAGATAGTACCGAGGATCGCATCGAGGCGCGCTTCGAGCAGGCCTGTCGTCCCCTCTGAAATCATCTCGCGCGCGAGATCGCGGACCAGGGCGGCAACGTCACACTGGCCGAGCAGCGCAGGCACTTCGCGCACCAACACCGCCGACGTTCCGAAGGCTTCGAGCGCGAGACCGAGCGTATCGAGCTGCGGCGCGGCTTCCGCGAGCGCAGCCACCTCGTCGCCATCGAGATCGACGACCTCCGGGATCAGCAGGCCCTGGCGTTTGACGCCGCCGTTGGCGAGCATCGCCTTCATGCGTTCGAGCACGAGACGTTCATGCGCAGCGTGCTGGTCGACGATGACGACACCGTCGTCCGTCTCCGCGACGATGTAGGTGTTGTGGAGCTGCGCGCGCGCGGCGCCAAGCGGATGGCCGGTCGCATCCGCTTGCGGCGATGCAGGCGCGTCGTATCCGGCATCGTCGCGCGGCACTACGACTGCGCTCGGGGCAGTGAGCCCATCGAGCGGCGCCTGCATCGCCTCCGCAAAACCAGCCGGCAACGGCGCTCGTGGCGGAGGCGGCCACGCCTGATGAGCCATCGTCGGCGCATCCGCGCGGCGCGCAAGCATGTCGAGCATCCGCGCGCCGCCTTCCGCGCTGGCGCGATGGCCAGCGCGTTCGAGCACTTCTCGGATCCCGCCGACCAACAGCGATCGCACCGCGCCAGAATCGCGAAACCGCACTTCGGCCTTGGCTGGATGCACGTTGACGTCAACGGCGCGCGGATCGAGTTCGACGAACAGCGCGACGAGCGGATGACGCCCCTTCGGCACGAGATCGCCATAGGCGCCACGCAACGCACCGAGCAGCAACCGGTCGCGCACGGGGCGGCCGTTGACGAACAGAAATTGCAAGCCGCTGTCGGGGCGGTTGAGCGTCGGCAAACCGACGAAACCGTGCAGCCGCACCCCCTCACGCGCACCGTCGAGCGGCACGGCGTCGGCGAGAAACTCGCGGCCCATGATGCGGCCGAGCCGCTTCAGCAGGCCATCGGGTCCGGCCTCGCATGCGGGAAGACGCAGGCCGGCGCGCTCACCGGTCGTCAGCGAGAAGCCGATCTCAGGATGCGCCATCGCGAGCCGCTTGACGACTTCCGAGATCGCAAGATTCTCGGCGCGCTCCGATTTCATGAATTTCAGGCGCGCAGGCGTTGCCGAAAACAGGTCGCGTACCTCGACGATCGTGCCGGGGTTGACCGCGGCGGGGCGGACCTCGCCTTTGCGGCCGCGATCGACCACGATTGCGATGCCGTGGTCGGCGTCGGCGCGGCGCGTGCGGATTTCGAGATGCGCGATCGAGCCGATCGACGGCAACGCCTCGCCGCGAAAGCCGAGCGTCGAGATGTTGAACAGGTCCTCGTCGCGGAGCTTCGAGGTGGCGTGACGTTCGACCGCGAGCGCGAGATCACGCGCGTCCATGCCGGAGCCGTCGTCGGTGATGCGGATGAGCGCGAGGCCGCCATTCGCGGCGACGATGTCGATCTCGCGCGCGCCAGCGTCGATCGCGTTCTCGACCAGCTCCTTGACGGCGCTCGCCGGACGCTCGACGACCTCGCCAGCCGCGATCCGGTTGATCGTCTCCGATGTCAGCTGGCGAACCGCCATCTCAACCGCTTTTCCTCATCATGAGAATCAGAAGCGGCTGGGCCTCACCGGCTCAATCGCTCACGCGTCAGCACCTTCGCCAATTCCACGGCGGGCTGATCGAATGGGTCGATCTCCATCAGCCAACCGGCGAGAATCGTCTCGACCATGAAGTGCATCATCAAGCCGCCGAGCGCGGCCTCGTCAAGGCGCTCGATATCGAGTGTCCGCACCGGACGGCCGGCCCGTGCCAGCGCGTCTGGAACAGCCTGCGACTGGGCGGCAACAAGCTCGCCGACCGTACGCCCGGCCATCACGTCGAGGCCAGCCAGTTTGGCGAGCGCGGGGTCGATCTCAGGACCGGGCGCACCGTTGGCAACGCGGAGAACGGTCAGCGCGTGCTCTCGCGGGCCGTCCATGAAGAGTTGCAGCTGGCTATGCTGGTCGAGCGGACCGAGACAGCCGAGCGGCGTCGTTCCCTGGCCGCCCTTGCCGAGGCTCTCGCCCCACAGCTGCACGTACCAGGCGCCGAGCCGCTGAAGGCGATCGGCGTAGGACATGAACACCATCACGCGCGCGCCCTTCTCGCGGGCCTGCGCGACCGCAAGCGCAGCACCAACCGCAGGCGCTGACGCGGAAGGATGCGGCGCGGCGAGCGCCTGATCGATCACCGCCTTGGCGCCCGCACGCAGCGCGCGCGGATCGAGCCCGCGGGCAAGCGCCGGCAGCAGGCCAACCACGGTCAGGCCCGAATAGCGACCGCCGATCGCGGTCGGATGGTCGAGGACCGGAACGCCACGGCGGACAAGAAGCTCGCGCAGGCCGTTGCGGACGCCGGGACGCGCGGGCTCCGTTATGCCGAGGAACAGCTCGGATGAGCGTGCGCCGAGACCAGCCGCGTCCACCGCCTGCAGCGCCGCGATGGCCTGCGTCAGTGTTTCCGGCGTGCCGCCAGACTTGGAGGTGACGACGAAACGTGTCGTCGCCAAATCGATGTTGGAGAGCGCGGCGCCGAGCGTTCCGGCGTCGAGATTGTCATAGAAGCGCGTGCGCGGGCGGGTGCGTTGCGCGGCATCAGCGACACCCGGAATGTTCCAGCCGCCGAGCTGCGCGAGAGTCTGGCCGCCGAGGCTCGATCCGCCGGTGCCGAGGAAGACAATGAGCTTGGCCCCGATCGAGAGTTTCTTCAGCGCCGCCTCGGCCGCAACGACATCCGCCTCCTCCGACGGCAGGCGCAGCAGCGGCAGACTGCCGTCCTCGTACGCCGCTTTGAGCTTCGCCAGTGGCCCCGCGGTTTTGTCGATCCATTTCCCGAGCGTCGCGCTGTCGAGCCCGTGCGATCCGATGCGGCCATCGAGGCATCCGGCGATGCTCTGGCGATAGAGCGGCCCGCGCGCACTGCCGCCCGACACCTCCAGCTCAATCGGACCGGTCATCGCGTGAACTCCCTCGCAATCTCTGCCCCACATGCCAATCGAGAAGCCGGCACCCTCATCAGGCATCGGCTTCTCGAGGTCGGCACCAATCATTTCAACGTATGCGAAACCCCGTCGGTTCCGCACACGCTCCTACGGCTTCGACAGGCCCTGCGGCTTGCCGACGACGGTGACGATCAGCTCGTCCGCGCGCAGCAACCGCTTCGCGACGCGCTTGACGTCATCCATCGTCACCGCATTGACCAGCACGTTCCGCTTGTCGATGTAGTCGATACCGTAGTCCTCGAAGAGGAAACCGAGAAGCTGATTGGCGATCTTCGCATTGGTATCGAAGCGCAGCGCGAACGAACCAGTGAGATAGCCTTTCGCATTTTCGAGCTCGGTTTCCGTCGGCCCGTCAGCGGCCATGCGCTTGAGTTCAGAACGGATCAGGTCGAGCGAACGGCCGACCTCCTCGTTCTTGGTTGCGACACCGCCGGCGAAGATCGACGTCTGCCGGTACGGCTGGAGATAACTGTAGACCGAGTACGCGAGGCCGCGCTTTTCACGCACCTCCTCGGTCAGGCGCGAGGCGAATCCGCCGCCGCCGAGAATCTGATTGAGCACGAACGCCGGCATGAAGTCCTTGTCGTCACGTGCGATGCCTTGCATGCCGAACTGGACGACCGACTGCGGCACATCCATCTCGATCACCTGCACCTTCTCCTTCGCGGACGGCGCGACCGCAGGCACGGGCGTGAGCTCCGCCTTGGCCGGAAGGTCGCCGAACACGCGGTCGAGCAGAAGGCCGAGCTGCGTCGCGTCGATGTCACCCACCGCGACGACCTTCAGCGTGTCGCGCGCGAAGGTGCGCTTGCGGTACGCTTCGAGATCTTCCCTGGTGATCGAAGCGATCGACTCGGGCGTGCCATCAGCCGGGCGACCGTAGGGGTGGTTCGCGAACGCGAGCGAGCTCCATGCCTTTCCGGCGATGCGGTTCGGGTTCTTGGCCGCGAACTGGAGGCCGGACAGGAGCTGCTTGCGCACACGCTCCATGGCATCGGCATCGAAGCGCGGATTATTGACGGCGAGGCGCAGCATCTCGACCGAGGGGTCGCGGTTGGTCGTCAGCGTTTCGAAGCTGCCGTAGAAGCCGTCGCGCGAATCCTCGAAGCTCATGCGGAACGCGAGTTCCTCCATGCGCTCCTGGAACTTCGTCGAATCGAGGTCGCCTGCGCCCTCGTCGAGCATAGCCGTGAGGAAATTGGCGAGCCCCTCCTTGCCGGCGGGATTCTGCGCGCTGCCGCCATCGAAGGCGAAGCGGAGTGCGAGCAGCGGAACCGCGTGCTCCTGAACGAGCCAGGCGTCGATGCCGCCCGGGCTTCTGACCTGTTGGATCTTCATGGCGTTGGCCTTGGCAGTGAGGAGGGGAGCTGCCAGGCAGAGAAGCATGGCAGAGGCGACGACGGGGAGGCGGCGGGGACGAACAAAGAGACGTCCGCGGAGAGGGGCTGAACTGGACATGATACTGTGCCTCGCTGTGTCGTGACTGAACTAGGTCTTGCGGTAGCGGCATCAGCCCGAAGGGGATGACGCCGATGAAAGCTCTGTTGTGCTGTCGCCGGTACTATCGGCATCGGTCAGGAGCGGCCGGGTTTGGCGGCAGGCTTGGCGTCGAGACCGGGAACACCATCGGGCGGCACCGGGAGCAGGGTGCCGGTGACCGAGCTGCGGATGTCGAGGAAGCGCACCGCGTCCTTGACCTGATCGGCCGTCACCTTCGAGAGCCGGTCTGGCCACTCCTCGATGTCCTGGATCGACGAGCCGACCGTCAGCGCCCAGCCATAGCGGCGCGCCAGCGTCGCCTGGTTATCGGTCTGGTAGACGTACTCCGCGAGATAGGACTTCTTGGCCCGATCGAGCTCGGCCTCGGTGATGCCGTTCTGTGCGACCTCCGCGATCACGCTGTCGATCAGGCTCTCGATGCGCGCGAATTCGACGCCATCGTTCGGCACGGCGGAGAAGGCCACCTTGCCGCTGTCTCGCGATGAGCCCGAATACCAGCCGCCGGCGCTGGAGACGACCTTCTCGTCAACAACGAGCTTCTTATAGACGCGGCTTGTGGGGCCCGAGGCCAGGATCTTCAAGAGCAGGTCGAGCGCTTCGGCCTCGCCCGGAGCGGCTGTGACATAGGACGGCACAACGTACTGGCGGCTCCAGATGCGCCGGCCCGCGCGCGGATCCTTCAGCTCGATGCGGCGGGCGGCGCGGTGCGGCGGCTCGCTTGGCCGCGGACGCGCCATCACCTCAGGGTTGCGCGGGATCAGGCCGTACGTCTTCTCGGCCTGCGCGCGCACCTCTTCGGGCGTCACGTCGCCGGTGACGACGAGGATCGCATTGTTCGGCGCGTAGAAGCGCTTGTAGAAGGACAGCGCGTCCGCCCGCGACAGCTTCGCGATCTCGTGCTCCCAGCCGATCACCGGGATCCGATAGGGGTGGGCGAGGTACAGTGCGGCGTCCATCTGCTCGCTGAGGATCGCGTTGGGGTTGTTCTCGACCCGACTGCGGCGCTCCTCGAGGATCACGTCGCGCTCGGTCAGCACCTCCTTCTCGTCAAGGCGGAGATTGACCATGCGGTCGGCTTCCATCTCCATGACCTGCGGCAGGCGGTCCTTGGCGACGCGCTGGAAGTAGGCGGTGACGTCCTGGGCGGTGAAGGCGTTGTCCTGGCCGCCGATGCGCGAGATGATCTTCGAGAACTCGCCGACCGCGATCTTGTCGGTCGACTTGAACATCAGGTGCTCGAGGAAATGGGCGATGCCTGACACGCCCGGCGGCTCGTCTGCCCCGCCGACCCGGTACCAGACCATATGCGTCACGACCGGTGCGCGGTGGTCCGGCACGACCACGATCTCCAGCCCATTCGGCAGCGTGAACTGGGTCGCCTTGGGCCCTGATTGAGCAAGGGCAGCGGAAGGTGCGAGTGAGAGCATGGCGGCTCCGGCGATGAGGGGGCGGACTACGGTGAGGGCTCGCATGAGCATGACGATTTCCTACGCACAGAGATGCGGAAGGCCGCACCGACTTGATCTTCACGCCAGGATGGCTCGTCCCGAAGATGGGCTTAGCACATTCCCGCGTCGCAACCGGCGGCTCCTGTCGTCCGACGTCCGACGAACCTAGCCACTATACTTTGCCCAAGCCCCTGCAAGGCACCTTGCCTGTCAGCATGGCTGACATCGACCCCGGCCACCTTCGCGCCGCGGTCAATGAACCAGGGCATTGCAGCGCCAGCGTGGCGTCAGCGACACGATTTGAGGTCACATTGTGACTGGGTTGCATCTCGAACAGCTCGGGCACGCGAATGACCGTTGAATTAACTCACATTTTTGGTGGTATCCGCCCTTAGGAGCATATCCCGCCGGGTGGCATGTGCGACACATGGCTGATGTCAGCGTCCGGAGTCTTGGCCCGGCGCCCCCCAAAGTCAAATGACAAGATTTTCATGGTTGGCCGGTTTTGGCCTCAATTGGAGCCGGTCTCGGCCTCCTCCAGCGCCGCGGATGCCGCGAGCCAGTCCTCCTCGGCAGTCGCCATGCGGCGGGTCAGGTCGGCGCGCTCGATGGAGAGCTTCTGGGCGCGCGCCGGCTCCGCGTAGACGCCGGGGTCGGCGAGCGCGGTATCGATCTTGGCGCGCTGCGCCGTCAGCGTCTCGAGTTGCTTCTCGGCCGCCTGCACCTTGCGGCGGAGAGGCGCCGTCTCCGCGCGACGCGCCGCGGCTTCGCGACGTTGGTCAGCGCGATCGACCTTCGGCGCGGCGATGCCGTTGGACGATGTCTCGCCGCGTTGCGTCTTGGCGCGGCCGCGCTCGGCGAGGAGGTCCGCACGGTAGCCTTCGAGATCGCCATCGTAGGCGCGCACGGTGCCGCCGCGGACCACCCACAGGCGATCGACGCACGCTTCGATCAGATGGCGGTCATGGCTGATCAGGATGACGGCGCCGGGGAAGTCGTTGAGCGCCTGGATCAGCGCCTCGCGGCTGTCGACATCGAGATGGTTGGTCGGCTCGTCGAGGATGAGGAGGTGCGGCGCGTGAAACGCCGTCAGCGCCAGCAGGAGGCGCGCCTTCTCGCCACCGGACAGCTTCGACGCCTTGGTGTCGGCCTTGTCGTGCGAGAAGCCCCAGGAGCCGAGCCGGGTGCGCTTCTGCGCCTCGGTCGCGTCCGGCATCAATGCCGCGATCTGGTCGTACGGCGACCACTCTGAGTTGAGATCGTCGAGCTGATGCTGCGCGAAGTAACCGACGGTGACGCGCTGTGCCCCGGCGATGGTGCCGGTGAGCGGCTTCAGGCGCCCCGCAATCAGCTTGGCGAAGGTGCTCTTGCCGTTGCCGTTCTGGCCGAGCAGCGCGATGCGGTCGTCCTGGTCGACGTTGAGATTGAGGCCGGTCAGCACCGGCGCGCCCTCGGCGTAACCGACCGATGCCCCTTCGAGCTTCAGCAGCGGGCTCGCGAGCAGCTTCTGCGGCGCCGGCAAGCGGATCGGCACGACGCTTTCATCCACCTGCGCCGCGATCGGCTTCATGCGCGCCAGCGCCTTGACGCGGCTCTGCGCCTGGGTGGCCTTCGACGCCTTGGCCTTGAAGCGGATGATGAACGCCTCGATCCGCGCCCGTTCCTCGTCCTGGCGCTTGGCGAGCTTCGTTTCGAGGCGCTGCTTCTCGCGGCGCGCCTCCTCGAAATCGTCGTAGCCACCCGCGTAGAGGGTCAGCTTGCCGCGATCGAGGTGGAGGATGTGATTGACGGCGGTGTTCAGCAGGTCGCGGTCATGGCTGATGATCACGACGGTGTGCGGGTAAGTGCGCAGGTAAGTCTCGAGCCACAGCGTGCCTTCGAGGTCGAGGTAGTTGGTCGGCTCGTCGAGCAGCAGGATGTCAGGCTCGAGAAACAGGATCGCGGCGAGCGCCACGCGCATCCGCCAGCCGCCGGAGAACTCGCGGCACGCCCGCGCCTGCGCATCCGCGTCGAAGCCGAGACCGGCGAGGATCTGCGCCGCGCGGGACGGCGCGGCATGGGCGTCGATGTCGGCGAGACGCTCGTGGATTTCGGCGATACGGTGCGGATCCTCCGCCGTTTCGGCCTCAGCGAGCAGGTTCGCACGCTCGGTGTCCTGCGCCAGCACCCATTCGATCAGCGTTTCGGCCCCGCCCGGCGCCTCCTGCGCGACATGGCCGAGCCGCCAACCGCGTGGCGTGTTTATCGACCCGTCGTCGGGATGAAGATCGCCGATGATGAGCTTGAACAGCGTCGTCTTGCCGGCGCCATTGCGTCCGACCAGCCCTACCTTGTGACCGCCCGGCACGACGCAGGTCGCGCCGGCCAGAATCGGCCGCCCTTCGATACGGTAGGTGAGATCGTTGATCTGGAGCATCGGCGGCTGATAGCCCATCCGCGCCGCGCTTGTCACCCCGGTCGTCGCCGCAGCGTCAGCCGGACTTCACCCGATCTGGGCGCGGATCGCGGCGGCCGCAGCGATCGGGGCGAGCACAAGCGAAGCCAGCGATATCGCGGCGAGAATCATCATCGAACTCGCTGCACCGGCAGGACTGATCAGCGCATCGATGGCCCCGATGCCGAAGATCAGCGTCGGGATGTACAGCGGCAGCACCAGCAGCGCGATGAGGAGCCCGCCACGCCGGCTGCGTAGCGTCAACGCCGCGCCGATCGTGCCAATGAAGCTGATGGCGGGGGTGCCGAGCAACATCGTCGCGATCAGGGCCGGATAGACCGAGAGGTCGAGGTTGAGCATCAGGCCGAGCACAGGCGCGAGCAGCGTCAGCGGCACCGCCGTCGACAGCCAGTGGGCAATCCCCTTGGCCGCCACCACCGCTTCTAGCGGCAGCGGTGCCATCGCCATCAGATCGAGCGAGCCGTCCTCGAAGTCGGTTTCGAACAGGCGGCCGAGCGACAGCAGCGCCGCCAGCAGGAGCGCGATCCACAGGATGCCGGGCGCAATGCGCGACAGCAGCGCCATGTCGGGCCCGAGCCCGAGCGGCAGCATCGCGACGACGATCAGATAGAAGCCGAGCGCGGCCCCGACGGCGCTGCCTTCGTTGAGCGCGAGGCGCAGGTCGCGCGCGAGCAGGGCGCAGAAGGCGCTCATGATGCGGCACCTTCGGCGAACGCGGGCGAAGACAGCGTCAGCGTCTGCTCGTTCGCCAATCCGAGCGGCATATGGGTCGCGGCGATCAGTATGCCGCCACCGGCCACATGCGTTTGCATCTGCCGCGCGAGCCAATCACGCGAGGCGGCATCGAGCGACACCGTCGGCTCGTCGAGCAGCCAGATCGGACGTCGCACGAGCAGCAGGCGCGTGAGGCCGAGACGGCGCTTCTGGCCAGCCGAGAGATAGCCCGCCGGCACGGTCGCAATATCGGCGAGGCCGATGGCGTCGAGAGCAGCGTCGACACCTGCCGCGTCACCGCCGAGAAAACGCGCCCAGAACGCCGCATTCTCGCGCACGGTCAAACCCGGCTTGATCGCGTTGGCGTGGCTGACGTAGTGGGCCTGCTCCCCGATGGCCGCATCGTCCGGCGCGCCTTCGAGATGAAGCGTGCCGTCAGCCGGCGCGACGAGCCCGGCGATCGCGCGCAGCAAGGTCGTCTTGCCGACGCCGTTGGGGCCGGTCAGCACCAGCGCCTCACCGGCACCCACCGCGAACGACAGCCCCTCGATGAGCCGCCGGCCACCGCGCGCAAGGGCAAGGTTGTCGGCGACCAGCCGCATGAGGGCGCTATCCGCTCACGCCGTCTCGTTGAAGATTTCGCGGCCGATCAGCATCCGGCGAATCTCGCTGGTGCCGGCGCCGATCTCGTAGAGCTTGGCGTCACGCAGGAGACGGCCGGTGGCTGAATCGTTGATGTAGCCATTGCCGCCGAGAAGCTGAATTGCATCGAGCGCGATCTTGGTCGCGCGCTCGGCCGAGAAAAGAATAGCGCCTGCTGCGTCCTTGCGCGTCGTCTGTCCACGATCGCACGCTTTCGCCACGGCATAGACGTAGGCGCGGGCGGCGTTCATCTCGGTGTACATATCGGCGATCTTGCCCTGCACGAGCTGGAAGGTGCCGATCGACTGGCCGAACTGCTTGCGCTCGTGCACGTAGGGAAGCACGATATCCATTGCCGCCTGCATGATGCCGATAGGCCCGCCCGACAGCACCGCGCGCTCATAGTCGAGGCCGCTCATCAGCACGTTGACGCCCTTGCCGATGCCGCCGAGCACGTTCTCCGCCGGCACTTCGCAATCCTCGAACACCAGCTCGCCGGTGGACGAGCCGCGCATCCCCAGCTTGTCGAGCTTCTGGGCGACCTTGAAGCCTTTACTGCCGGTCTCGACGATGAAGGCAGTGATGCCGCGCGGACCGGCGGCCGGATCGGTCTTGGCATAGACGATGATCACCTGCGCATCCGGCGAGTTGGTGATCCACATCTTGGTGCCGTTGAGGACGTAGCGGTCGCCCTTCTTGTCGGCGCGCAGCGTCATCGACACGACGTCGGAACCCGCGCCCGCCTCGCTCATGGCGAGCGAGCCGACGTCCTCGCCGGAGATGAGCTTGGGGAGATACTGGCGCTTCTGCGCGTCGGTGCCGTTGCGGCTCAGCTGATTGACGCAGAGGTTCGAGTGCGCGCCGTAGGAGAGGCCGACCGAGGCCGAGCCGCGCGACACTTCCTCCATCGCGACGACATGCTCGAGGTAGCCGAGGCCCGATCCGCCGAACTCCTCCGCAACCGTGATCCCATGGAGGCCGAGCGCGCCCATCCGCGGCCACAACTCGCGCGGGAAGCGATCGGTCCGGTCGATCTCGGCCGCGATCGGCGCAACCTCGTCGGAGGTGAAGGCGCGGACGGTGTCGCGAAGCTGGTCGGCTGTCTCGCCAAGGTCGAAATCGAGCGTCGGATACTGGTTGGAGATCGACATGGTAAGTCCCTCGCCTTGGCATCGTGGCGCGACGGCGCGACCGACGCCATCACTGTCCGTCGGTATCCGGGCCCGGGCCGGAGCGCAAGCACCGCGACACCATGTATAGCGCGTTCAGGCCGCAATTACGCAGTAGACGGCGGGCCGCGCAATTGGGCAACGCCGCCTGGGATAATCCTCCTTTCGAGACAATTCGGACTGGACCTCACAGAACTCGCTTTTACATAGGTGAGGCTGCGCGTTGAGCGTGGCGCCTCGGGGAAGGTTGCAGGGGAGAGATGTTGATGTTCCGCATTGTAATTCCGGCCATCGTCGCGGCCACTCTTGGAGTTGCAGTCGCACCGATCGGTGCCTTTCCGGCGTTCGCCCAAGGCTCATCGAGCGAAGCCGCCGACACCATGTTCTGGGATAGCGTGAAGACGTCGAAGGACCCCGCCGAGATTCGCGCCTACCTCGACAAATTCCCGAATGGCATGTTTGCGCCGCTCGCCCGCATCCGGCTGAGAAACCTGGAAGGCGGAAAAGCCTCGGCGCCGGCACCCAGGGCGCAGCCGTCTGCCCCCTTGCCGCAGCAGACGCCACCGACGTTCTCGCAATCACCCAGAACCGCACCGTCGTCCTCTGACGACACACCTTCGGCATCTCATACGCCGAGCACATCGCGGCCCTACACACCGTCGTCAACAGCTTCGGCGCTGACCAGTTCGACTGTGATTCGCGAGGTGCAGGACCGCCTCTATAACCTCAACTACCAGATCGGCGTGCGTAACGGACGCCTCACGGAGGACACGCGCAAGGCGATCCGGCAGTGGCAAGAGAACGTCAAGGTCACGCCCACCGGCGACATGACCGAAAGCCAGTTGATTCGGCTACGCTCCGCCCGGGTGCCGACGGTCTGGGGAGCGGTCGCGTACTATTCCAAGGGCGCGACAGCGACGGTCTGGAACAGGCCCACGCGAGAAGCCGCTGAACGCGAGGCGCTCGCCGCCTGCCGCAAGAACGCCGGTGCCACGTGTAGCGTCCTGACGGTTGCCAACAAGATCTGTGGCGCCGTCGGCTTCTACAACGCCGTCATCAGCGGCCGGCAGCATTGGGGCGCCTACGTCAGCGTCCGCCCGACGCTCGGACAAGCCACAGACCACGCAATGTCCGAGTGCCGCCGGCAAGCAAAGCAGCCGAACGGCTGCGGCGTGCGCGCGACCGTCTGCGCGGATGGCGGGCATCGGCGATAGAGCTGGCTGGCTGCCTATCTGGCCCTGCCAGACTTTCCAGGACCCTGCTGTCCGGAACCCGGCTCGGTACTGACCGGCTCGACGTTGACGTGAATGGCGACGAGTTTCCAATCGCCATCCACGGGCAGGAGCCGCATGTCGAACAGCACACGGCTCGGGCGCGTCTCGAATGCGCCCTTGAGCAGCAATGCGCCGTCACCATCGATCCGGGCAGGCGCCGAAAGCACCGGACTCAATGCCAGTACCGGCGAGATGTCGATGGATTGGGATTGAAAGGTCTTGAAAGCCTCGCGCAGCCGGTCGGCAGTGAACTGCTGACGGAACGGCCGCGACAGCGTGGCGTGAAAGACATCGTAGTTGCCGGTGACGTTGGCGTCGTTGAATGAAGCGAGCGCACGCTTGATCGTGATTTCGATCACGGTGTTGTCCGGAACGCGCTGCGCCTCGGCTGGAGACAGCGCGCCCCCGCTGAGCAGCAGGACGACGAGTGCGCAAAGCGAAACAGGCCGCCGGATCGCGCGATGGTGCATACTGAAGGACTCCGGTTCTCGGATGGCTCGACGTGCGCACTTGCGTGGGCACGAGCGGTCGCCGCAATGATCGACGAGAACGGGATACGGTGCAATTGCCCGGTGGAGACGGCAGTCAGAATTTCAGGAAGCGCGGACAGAACGATGCGCGGCCTCGCGACCGCGCACCCTATCCTGTTGCATTCAGATCAGGCGACGCGGCGCGCCGGGCGGGCGCACATCACTTCGGCGATGACCTCAACCGCGCGGCTCCAGTCGAGGCGGCCATCGGCCTTGGCACCGAAGGTCGCAATCGCCTCGGCGGGGCTGCCGCCATCGCGAAACACACGCGCACACGCCTGCCGCGCGTATCCGACCGACTGGTGCCAGTGAACCGGATCGACATTCGGCGGGCAGGCGCGGGTGGAGAAGTCGGCTTTGGTCTCGGTGGCGATGGTCATGACGCGGTCTCCGGAACTGTTGTGTCTGACGGTGTCAGACGGTTGAGTGTCTGCCCGCAAGCGGACAGGTAAAAAGGGGCCGGCGAGCGCACCAGAACGAAGGTGCGGCGCAACGCACAACTCTGATACGCGCCACGATCAGGGACCTCGGGGTCCGAGTTCCAGAACGCTCGCCGGGTACTTTGGAGCCCATCGGGGGGAGGGACTCCAAATCGAATTCAGCGGGAAGTCGAGGCAGCGGGGAGCAAACGCACCACTGGAACGCGTTGAGACTCGACGTTGGCTACGATGGTGAGAAGGGCTTCACCGATCGGCCGCCAATCGCTGGCGGCGGAATAAGATCTGCAATCGGGAACTGAGACGCGAGCTGACACGATGGCATCCTTTGCGAACGCGCATCCGCCGATGCCAGAACACAGACACGCGGCACGGACGGATCTCAAGACAGGAAACGGGGACGCTTACGCAACGCTACTGGACGCAACTGATACAACGCAGGCACTTTCAAGGCGGCGAACCGCGACGCAATACTCTCGAACAACGCTACACGTGCGGTTCGCCTTGCCTTCAGAAGCGCGGAACTGATGACGCTCTTCGGGGTGATGGACCGACCCGGTGAGGTGGTCTTCAACGCAAGGTTACGCAACTGACACTCGAACGCAGACGCAACAGAACTCGAACGCTTCGGTTGTCTCTTTTCCGTCGGTGCAGACCGTACGCTTACGCTGGCTGCGGGATCCGTCGATCGAGACTGCCGATACTCGACGCTACGCTTGAAAATGACTGAGGCCGGCACGACACCCGGCGTGGACGCAGACTTGAACTCACTCACGCCTTGGCTCCTTTCGGCTCGCGTTACTCTCGCTTGCCAGCCGTACTCGGCGAACAGGTGTACTTAACCGTGGTTTTGTGGCGACACCCGGACGCAAACTGGGTTAATCAAAGAAATCGGATTGACAGGCATTCATCCTGTTTCGTTCTCCACGAAGAAGTGTGCGTTTTCTTGCTATTTCCGTGGGTTTTCGTGATGCGAAGCTGTGGATAAGACCTCACGGCAAACGCCTGCAGGGAGAGTCGGCGCGTCCGCTCATCACGCGATTGCGGCCGAAAGCGGTGCTTGCCAACAGGAATCAATTCTGATTCGAGAAGCGAATCATCGCGCCGCGCGGAAATGCTTCAACCGCGGATCAGCCTGCGCTATGCGATGCATCATCAGCGCTTCTCACCATCACGCTGCAATGCATCTTTGACGCCCGAGACGGCGAGGCCACCTGCGCACCATGAACAACAAGCCACATCACCGCAGCCGCCAGCATCAAGGCCGCCCGCCGCAGCCGCGCCGCGAGGACAAGGACGACGGGCCGGTCCGGCTCTACGGCATTCATGCGGTGGCGGCCGCGCTCGCCAACCCCGCCCGTGCGATCGGCCGCCTGCTCACCACCGACAACGCCGAAAATCGTCTTGCCGATGCGATTGCGAAGCGCTCAGCCAAGCCGCAGCGGGTGACGCCACGCGATCTGGATCGTCTGCTCGGCGCCGACACCGTTCACCAGGGCGCGCTGCTCGAAACCGAGGACCTCGAGGAGCCGACGCTCGAAGAGCTGGCCGAGCGCTGCGCAGCCGCTGGCCCGCTGCTGGTGCTCGATCAAGTAACGGACCCGCACAACGTCGGCGCGATCCTGCGATCAGCGGCTGTCCTCGGCACCGGCGGCCTCGTCATGACGCGCCGGCACAGCCCGCCACTGTCCGGCGCATTGGCGAAGGCGGCGTCTGGCGGCCTGGAGATCGTGCCCGTCGCACTGGTCGGCAACCTGGCGCGGGCGCTCGAAGAGCTGGGCGAGCTTGGCGTGCGCCGGATCGGCCTCGACGGCGAGGGCGAGACGACGATCGACGCAGCGGGCCTCAGCGGTGCGGTCGCGCTGGTGCTCGGCGCGGAGGGTAAAGGTCTTCGGCGGCTGACGCGGGAGAGCTGCGATGTGCTGGCACGGGTGCCGTCGGCAGGCGATTTCGCCTCGCTCAATGTCTCGAACGCCGCGGCCGTGTCGCTCTATGCAGCCGCGCAGGCGCGCTCGACCTGACCCTTTCTCCGCGCGGGAGAGGGGACGAGATCACTGCTCCCTCGGATCCAACGCGTCGCGCAAGCCGTCGCCGAGCAGGTTGAACCCGAGCACGACGAGGCAAATCGCAAGCCCCGGCGAAATCGACATCCACGGCGCGCTGTCCATGTAATTCTTCGCCGTGTTGAGCATCGAGCCCCACGACGGCGCGGGCGGCTGCTGGCCGAGGCCGAGGAAGGACAAGCTCGCCTCGGCGATGATCGCGGTGGCGACCGTCAGGGTCGCCTGCACGAGAAGCGGCGCCATGATGTTGGGCGTCACGTGGCGGAGCAAGATGCGCACGTTCGCCACCCCGACCGCGCGCGCACCCTCGACGAAATCCTCGGTCTTCACCGCGAGCACCTGACCGCGCGTCAGGCGCACGAAGATCGGCACCTGCGACAGCCCGATCGCGATCATCGCATTCGTCAGCGACGGGCCCAGCACCGCCGCGAGCGCAATCGCGAGAATCAGGAACGGCACGGCGAGCAGCGCGTCGGTTGCCCGCGAGATCAGCGCGTCCGACCAACCGCCATACCAGCCCGCGACGAGCCCGATCGGAATACCGATCGAAAGCGCGATCGCGACCGAGACGACACCGGCGTACAGAGATGCAATGCCGCCGTGAATGAGGCGTGAGAGGATGTCGCGGCCGATCTCGTCGGTGCCGAGCCAATGGGTGGCGGACGGCGGCTTGCGCAACATCAGGAAGTTGGTCTTGTTTGGATCGAACGGCGCGACGAACTGTGCGAAAATCGCCAGCAGCACAAACACTCCCACGATGACGGCGCCGGCAATCGCGGTCGGATTGGCCAGGAACTTGGCCAGCGCCCGGTTCCGCGACGGCGGCAGAACGTCGGCGTCCTTTGTCGTCACAGGGCTGGGGGATGCTGACATCATGCGGAGCGCAGCTTCGGGTTGATCGCAATGTAGAGCACGTCAGCCACCAGGTTCATGAAGATGAAGGCGATCGCGGTGCACAGCACCACGCCCTGGACTACGCCATAGTCGCGATTGAAGACAGCATCGACAATCAGCTTGCCGAATCCAGGGATCGTGAACACCTGCTCGGTCAGCACGGCACCCGCGAGCAGCTGGCCGAACAGCAGCGTCGACAGTGTCACGATCGGTACCAGCGCATTGCGCAGCGCGTGCCGCACGATCACGGCGCGTTCGATCAACCCCTTGGCGCGCGCGGTGCGGACATAGTCGAGACGCAGCACTTCGAGCATCGCCGAGCGCGTATGCCGCATCAGCGTCGCGGCGAGGCCGGTGCCAAGCACGAAGGCCGGCATGATCGTCGTGCGGAAGGCTTCCGCCGGATCATCGAACACCGACACGAAGCCTGATGCCGGCAGCCACTTCAGGTTCACCGATACGAACAGAATGAGAATGATGCCGAGCCAGAAGTTCGGTATCGACATCCCCGACAGCGACACGGCGTTGGCCACATAATCGAGCCACGTGCCCTTCTTGATCGCCGACAGCACACCCATCGGAATACCGACTACGAGCGCAATAAGAAGAGAGGCGAACGCGAGCTGGATCGTCACCGGCAGCGTCTGTCCGATCAACTCGGTCACTGGCGTACCCGTCCGCAGCGAGACGCCGAAATTGCCACCCGCGATCTCGCGCATCCACGCCAGGAACTGGACGATGAGCGAGCGGTCGAATCCGTAGAGCTTGCGGAGGCTTTCGAGGACTTCGGGGTCGCGCTCCTCGCCCGCCATCACCAGCAGCGGATCGCCAGGCAGCATCCGTTGCAGGGTGAAAACGAAAACCATCACGAGGAACAGCGTCGGCACGGCGACCGCGCAACGCCGCAGGATGAGTGACCACATAAGAGAATCCGAGCAGATTGGCAGCGGCGCCCGCGCCGAGCACGGGCACCGCTGGATGCTACTTCAGCTTGACGCCGGCAAGCCGGATCATGCCGTCCGGGTTGGGCACGAAACCATCGACTTTGGTGCTGAGCGCCCAGATCCAGGCCGGCAGGTAGAGGTAGACGATCGGCAGATCCTCGCGGAGGATTTTGCCCGCCGCATCGAAGTGCGCTTTGCGCGCCGCCGTGTCATAGACCATGCGCGAGGCATTCAGCTCCTTGTCGACGACCGGGTTCGAGTAGCGCGTGTCGTTGATGCCGCCGCCGGTGGTGACGAACTGGTGCAGGTTGCCGTCCGGATCGACGCGGCCCGACCAGCCGACGCGGGTCGCCTGGAAGTCGCCGGCGGTCTGAGATTTCAGCATCGTCGCGAACTCGCTCGACTTGAGCCTGATGTCGATGCCCGCTTCCGATGCCATCGCCTGGATGACTTGCGCCACCTGCTGATCGACCGGTGAATTGGCGACCTGCATCTCGAAGCTGAACTTCTCGACGCCCGCCTCCTTCAGCAGCGCCTTGGCCTTGGCGACATCACGCTTCGGCACCGGGAAGCTCTTGTCGTAGTAGGGGCTCGACGACGGGAACGGCTGCGCCGTGGGCTCGAACAGGCCCTCGAACACGACCTGATTCAGCGCCTCGCGATCGATCGACAAGGACAGCGCCTGACGCACGCGCTTGTCCTGGCCGAGGGGCGTCTTGCCCCGTTCGCCGTTGTTGAGATTGATCGAGATGCCCTGATAGCCGAGGCCGACGATGTTGACGACCTTGAGCGAGGCGTCCGCCTTGGCGGATTTGACATCGCTGGCCGCGAGACGCTCCAGCATGTCGAGCTGGCCGGCGCGCAGGTTGGCGAGGCGCACCGTCGTGTCGGGGATGATGCGGAAGGTCACCTTGTCGAAGTGATACTTCTCCTTCTCCCAGTGGTCGGCGAAGCGCTCGAGGACGATGCGATCATTCTGCACGCGCTCTACGAACTTGTAGGGGCCCGAGCAGACCGGCTTCGCGCCGACCGGCTTATCGAATGTCGCGGGCGACAACATCATGCCGGCGCGATCGGAGAGCTGGGCCAGCAGCGGCGCATCAGGCTCTGAAAGCTTGAACGCCACCGTCGTCGGATCGACGACCTCGACCGAGGCGACCGATTTCACTTCGCTCTTGCGCCGGCTGGTCTTCGACGTTTTCGCGCGCTCGATGTTGGCCTTGACGGCGGCGGCGTCGAATGGCGTGCCGTCATGGAACTTGACGCCCGGGCGGAGCTTGAACGTCACCGTCTTGCCAGCGTCCGAGACTTCCCAGCTCGTCGCGAGGCGCGGCACGAACTCGAGCTTGGCGTTGGTGTCGATCAGCTTGTCGCAGAGCGCGTTGAAGACGATGCGGCCGACGAATGTGCGCGCCTCGTGCGGATCGAGGATGTCAGGATCCTCCTGCAGGCCGATGCGGAGTTCGGCAGCGCCCGCCGGCAGCGCGAAAGCGGCCGCGAGCGCGAGGGCGGTAAGGCCTCGACGGGCGAGGCGCGTGGGAGTCGGCATCAGATCAACCTCCTGACTATGGCAATCGGAATCTCGGCGGCAAGCGCGCAGCCTCCGCGCGCAACGCTGCGTGGCCGCCGCACAACCGGACCCAGGTATGAGCCGTCAGCAGAGGGGGTGAGTCAAGCAGCAAACCGGGCGCGCAGCGACGCCTTTCGGCGGTCGCGCACCCTGTCCTGCTCGCCGTGCCGCGCCGGAGCCGACGCTCAGGCGACGGACGTCATCAGCGGCTCGAGGGTTTCGAGCGTCTCGAAGCGCTCGATGAGGCGCAGCGCCTCACTGGTACGGCCGCGGCCGATCACCGGCTCGGCGAGCGAGTGGAACTTGGCTCGCAGCTTCTCGCCCTGCTGCGCGACGTCGCTCGCGGGAATGCCGACGTTGGTGTCGGCAAGCAGCTCGCGGCCATCCTTGAGCACCAGCGCGACGGCGGCGCCATGGCGCGTCGTGTGCGTCAGCGGCTTGGCGTCGACCGTCACGCGATGCGAGCCCTCCCGATAGACGGGGCGATTGGCCATCTCGTCGGTATAAGTGCCGAGCGCGGCGGTATCCTCTCCGGCAAGCGCCATCGCGGCGAGATGGCGGATCGAGAACTTGATCTCGAGGCCGGTCTTCGGCTCGGGGATGTCGCACACCTTGAGGTGCATGGTGTCGACCTTGAGCGTGACCTTCTCGACGTCGTCGAGGCCGATGTTGTGACGGCGCTTCAGATCGCGGATCGCCTCGATCGAGGAATGCGTGAGATAGCAGGCGGCGTGATACTTGAAGAGATTCTGCTCGACCTCGAACGGCGCCGACGCATCGGGACGGATCGCGCGCGGCGCGAACTCCGGGATCTGCGTGTAGGCGAAACCCTGCGGGCCTTCGATCGCATCGTCGCGCGCGGTAAAGCCACGGGCTGCCAGCCGCGCCGCGATGACACCATTCATCGCCGCCTTGCCGACGTGCAGCGGCTTGGTCATGGTGCCGAAGTTGTATTTGAGGCCTGCGGCCTCGGACGCCGCGATGCCGAAGGCGACCGCCGTGCGCTCGGCATCGAGGCCCATCAAACGTGCGGCCGCGGCGGTGGCGCCGAACGTCCCGAACGTGCCCGTCGAATGGAAGCCCTTCTCGTAGTGGCTGGTGCCGGACATGGCGCCGAGCTGGCTCTCGACCTCGTATCCCGCGATGAACGCGAGCAGCACGTCGCGGCCGCTCTTGCCCAGCGCTTCGCCGAGCGCGAGTGCCGCCGCCCCGACCGGGGCTGTCGGATGGCCGCCCATGTTGGCGTTGACGTCGTCGTAGTCGAGCGCGTGCGAGAGCGTGCCGTTGATCAGCGCCGCGTCATGCGCCTTGGCACGGGCGTTGAGGGCGACCAGTGTCACCGGGCCATCCGATCCGCCGAATTCCTCGAGCAGCAAGGGCGCCAGTTCCTCGCGCGCGCCGGCGATCGTGACGCCGAACCAGTCGAGCAGGCAGTGCTTGGCCCACAGCATCGCGCTGTCGGAAACCTGCGACGCCGCGAGCGCGCTCGACCAGCGCGCGAGATCACGCGTCGGGGCGAGGTCTTGTTGGGCGGATGATGGTCCGGGCATTGGGGTTCCTCCTCGTCTTGGCGGTATGCTTTTGCGTCGAGTGTACACGAGGCGCAGGCGTCCAGAACCTCTGTCCGGACATATCACTCAGGCGGAGGCGCGGCGGCGAGAAATGAGAAACACGGCAAGCACCACGACCAGCGTGGCCGCAAGACCGTACCAGGTGAGCGCATATTCCAGATGGCGGTTCGGAAGCGTGAGGCGCGTGGTACCGCCCTGCGGCCAGCCGCCCGGATTGGCAGGGGTCGCCTCGGCATCAAGGGCATAACGCACAGCCTTTGCGGCATCGGCGCCGAGCGCGGCCCGGGCCAGACCGTCGAGATCGCGCCAGTAGAAGACGCCGGATTTGCTATCGCGATCAGGGCTGAACGAGCCGCGCGCGATCGGCTCGCGCAGCAGACCCACGACCTCGACCTCGCCGCTGATCTGTCCCTCGGCGCGGGAGGCCGGTTCCTTGCGTGCCTCTGGGACATAGCCGCGATTGACGAGGATGAAGCGGCCGTCGTCCATCCTGAGCGGCGTGTAGACGTGATAGCCGGACCCCTGGCGCTGGTCCGGCTCCCACATCAACTGTTCGCGGTCGTGGAGGAAGGTACCGCGCACGCGCGCGCGCGCATATTCGAGGCCACCCGCTGCCTGCTTCTCCAACGCGCTGAAGGCAACCGGCGGCTGATGCACGCGCGTGGTGATGCGCGCGATCAGATCCTCTTTCCATGCCATGCGCTGCATCTGCCAGGTGCCGAGCCAAAGAAGTAGCGCCAGCGCCGGCAGCGCCAGCAGTATTGGCCATATGAACCCGGCTGGTTTCGCCCGCTGCGTTGACATGATCAGGCTAGTCCTTGCTGAGGCGGCCTTCCTCGGCTTTGTGCTTGAACTGCAGCGCAATCAGCAGTGCCTTGAGAAAGCGCAGAAGGCCCAGCGCGAGCAGCGGCGTGCCGACACCCCACAGCAGAATGTGCACCCACAACGGCGGCTCGATCTTGAACTCGACGATCAGCGCGCCGCCGAGCACGAGAAAGCCGAGGATCATGATCGCGAAGACGGCCGGGCCGTCACCGGTATCGATGAACTTGTAGTCGAGACCACACTTTTCGCACTTCTCGCGCAGCGTCAGCGGTCCGCGAAACAGCGGGCCCTGTCCACAGCGCGGACAGCGTGCAGTCACGGCGGCCGTTCCCGGCGAAACGGGCGGCTGCTTCGCGTTCAGATCGGCATCCATGCGTCGACTATCCACGTTTGGGCACCGCCGGCAAGGCGAGCCAGCGACGCAGGCCACGACGGCGCGACCCAATCAGAGCTTGGCGACGCGCGCGGCGATCTCGTTCAGCGTTGCACGCGCCTCAGGCGTCCAATTCGCGGCGCGCGAGGAGAACAGCGTCGCCTCCGAGCGCAACAGAACGCCATCATCGAGCACTTTGAGCCCGTTGGCCTTGAGCGTCGTGCCGGTGGTGGTGATGTCGACGATCAGATCCGCGGTGCCGGCGGCGGGCGTGCCCTCCGTCGCGCCGAGGCTCTCGACGATCCGGTAGCTCGTGATCCCGTTCGCCTGGAAGTGGCGGCGCGTGATGTTCATGTATTTCGTGGCAACGCGCATGTGACGGCCATGGGTGCGGCGGAAGTCGCGTCCGACCGCTTCGAGGTCGGCCAGCACGCGCACGTCGATCCAGCCCGCAGGCACCGCGACGACGACATCGGCATGACCGAAGCCGAGCTTGCGCATGAGCTGGAGGCGCTTCTCGGAATCCGCGATATGCTCGCGCACGAGGTCTTCGCCCGTAACGCCCAGATGGACACGGCCCGCTTTGAGCTGGTCGGCGATCTCGGAAGCGGACACGAAAATCACCTCGACACCATCGAGCCCGTCGACGATGCCGCGATAACCGCGCTCGGATCCGACCTTGCGCAGCGGCAAGCCGGCGCGTTCGAACACATCCTGGGTCTGCTCCATCAGCCGGCCCTTGGACGGAACGGCGAGGACGAGCGCGTCGCTCATGGCTTGCCTCCCCCGACCGCAAGCAGAAGCCGGTCCGTATAGATGGCGGCGCCAACGGCACTGATCGCCTGCGGGGCGCCAATCACGCGGAGCATCTCGTCATAGCGGCCGCCGCCCGCCACAGGGCTCGCAGGGCCGAGCTCATCGCAGCAGATCTCGAAGACGAAGCCGGTGTAGTACTCGAAGTGGCGGCCGAATTCGGCATCGAACGTCGCCTGCGCGATCTGTGGCGCGCCTTTGATCAACAGCGACAGACGCCGCTCGAACGTGTCGAGCGCATCACTGACATCGATGTCGTTGCGCTGGAAAAGATCCTTGATCCGCGCTCCGGCAGCACGAACGGGCGCCGAAATCGCGAGATAGCTTTCGATCAACTCCGCGATCGCCTTGGGCAGCGGCTCGCAGCGCGCATCCTGCGCGATCGACAGCAACCGCCCCGCGATTTCTCCGACCGTGCGCGCGCCGACCGCCTCGATGCTGCGCTCGTCGAGATAGGACTGCACAATCGCTTCCGCAGTCTCGGGCGTGGCGGGATCGAGCTTGGCAATCAGGTCGGCGGGCAGCCCTTCAACAGCAGAGCCGGGCATCGTGCTCAAGCGCTTCAGCTCGGTGCGGAAGGCATCCGGGCGCCAGAACTGCGCGAGAAGGCGCTGGCGCCAGCGTTCCGGAATATCGATCGCGTCGAGAAGAGCACCGAACAGTCCGAGATCGCCGATCTTGAGCTGCGGCTGCTTCAGGCCCGCTGCGGTGACCGCTTCGAGCGTGCGCAACATCACTTCCGCGTCGGCCTTGCTCTCGTCGATCTGCGCGTAAAGCTCGATGCCCGCCTGACGAAACTCGCGGGGATGCGCGGCGGTGCCGCCCCCCGGCTGATAGCGGAAGACGGAGCCGTTGTAGCAGTAGCGCGCGGCAACATCCGCGTCGGGGTGGCGCTCGAGATAGATGCGCGCGGTCGGCACCGTGATGTCGGGACGCAGGCACAGCGCCTCGCCGTCCTGATCGGTGAAGACGTAGGTGCGCGCGCGCAAGCGCTCGCCGACGACGTCGAGAAACAGGTCTGCCGGCTGGATGATCGACGGTGCGACGCGCTCGTAGGCCGCCTCATTGAACACGGCCATGATGACCGCGGCCTGCGCCTCCAGCGCCTCGAAGCTGTCTGAGGTCTCAACGGCCATGTTCAGTAGTCCGCTGGCAGTTGGAAAGAAGCCGTCTCACCTGACCGTTGTGCCCGGCCGGCGGGTGTCCCTCGTCGGGGTGTCATTGCTGGCCCCCTGCGTGACGGGCAAGCACACCCTTTACCGCCTCGACGAGATCGGCCTCGGGCACGGAGAACTGCGCGGGGCGGCCCTCGCGCCACTCCTTGGCGTCCTTGATGGTGGCGGAGGCCTTGGTGCCTTCGATGAGATCCTTGATCTGGACCTCGCCCTTGGCGATTTCATCGCCGCCCTGGATGACGACACACGGCGCGCCGCGACGGTCGGCATATTTCATCTGCGCCTTCATGCCGGACGTGCCGAGGTACATCTCGGCGGAGACGCCGGCCTGCCGCAGCGCCTGCGCGAAGCGCTGGTAGCGGGGAAGTTCCTTGCGGTCCATGACGAGGACGACGACGGGGCCGGTACCAGCGCCGGTCTCGCCTTTCTTCAGGTGCTTGAGCGCGGAGAGGAGGCGCGACACACCGATCGAGAATCCAGTCGCGGGCACGCGCTGGCCAGTGAAGCGGGCGACGAGGTCGTCGTAGCGACCACCGCCACCGACCGAGCCGAAGCGAACCGGCTGGCCGTCGTCACCGGTGACCTTGAACGTCAATTCGGCCTCGAATACCGGGCCGGTGTAATATTCGAGACCACGAACGACGGAAGGGTCGATCCGGATGCGATCCGCACCGTAACCGCTCGCCTCGACCAGCGTCGCGATCTCGTCGAGTTCATCGAGGCCTGCCCGCCCAATCTCGGTGTCGTCGAGCACGCGGCGGAGGGCGGCGACGGTCTCGCGACCGCTCGAGGCAGCTTCGACGGAGACGTAGCCGATCACCTTGGCGATCTGCGCCTCGCTGAGGCCCGCGCCCTTGGTGAAGTCGCCACTCTCGTCCTTGCGGCCGGCGCCGAGCAGGAGGCTGACGCCCTGGATGCCGAGGCGGTCGAGC
>CAZKZT010000006.1:0-27161 GCA_964557265.1 uncultured Hyphomicrobium sp. | reverse complement strand
GACGCAGACGCGACGCGATTTCCTCCGCCCGCCGGTGTCCGTAGTGTTTCTGAACTGTCCGCTTGTGGCGAGGGCACCATCTGATTTCGAACGATGGCTTCCCTCGCATAGAGTTCGGTTGCGTGGCTCCCAACCGTGAGAGTTTGCTTCCCACCATAAGTCGTGTTCTTCCGAGCAACTTGGCGCACTGCTCGTAGGTCTTGCCACATTTGCGAGCGGAGAGAAGACGAGCCGTCTCTCGCGCGATCCATGCGCGACGCCGCGCTGGGCGTTGCTTTTTCATTCCGCATTGGCCCCGCGTAGTGCGTTGCGGGAGTGTCGCGGACAGTTCTTTGCGTACGATTAAGCCGTAGGCGGTGAGAGCGCATCGCCGTAGAGGAAATGGCGAAGGTTCATGATTTCGTCCTCGAGCATGGAGAAGGCCGCAGTCATCTGCCGGTTGTGTGTTTCTTGAGCGCTGCCCTCTTGAGTTTATCTTCTTCGGACGGTTGTTCCTTGATCAACGCGCACATTACACTACTCCGTTCCAGGAATTGGCTGACGTTCTCCAGAGACGCCAGATCTCAATCAGGTAATGCTGCCTTGAGCAGCGCTTCAAACCTGCCCCTCGCCAGCCCAGGATGCCGGACCTCCCTTGCTTCATCCAGATTGGCCGGTTTGCCGACTACCACAAGCATCACCATTCCCATGGTATAGTGGGGTGTACATTTGACGCCATAGACGCCTTCCTTGGAGAGCGTAACTGCAAAGTCTTCATTGACCTTGCTCCTAAATACCTCCGCGCCCTCCGGCAGCATGCCCTTGATGCTCTCAGCGTTGTGAGTCTTGTCGGTCGGCACAAAGCGGATGGTGTCGCCAGGCGCCGCCCGAATGAAATCAGGCTCGAACACCATTGCACCCTTCGCCCCCTTATTGAGCATCCGGATTTCGTGTTCTGCGGCATGGACATCGCCAATGCCCATCAGCGTTATGGCGATTGCAGCCGCGGCAAACATCTTCATCATCTTCCGATCCTCTTTTCTTGACTTGTGTCTCTTGATTTCAATGCCTGACACGCCCGAACAGGAAGTCTGATGACCAACTGCTGTCTGCATCCGATGCTGGCGTGATGAGTTTCCGGCACGATTCTTCTCTGATGCACGATCTCCCTCATCCCTTTTCGCGTGGTGACACGCCACGGGCGTCACTTTGCATGGCGGAAATGCAGTCGAGCATCTGTGAGGCATAGATCTGCGCGCGTTCACGCTGCTTTTCAGACGGCAAGCGCTCGCCAAGATCCAAATAGCAGTCCAGCAGCAACTCGCAGAGCGGTCGCCACTGCACGGTCATCTCCAGGCTCACATGCGTGAGAAGTGGGGTGTCACCGAGTGGCGCCTGCGCGAGCTGGTTGGCTCGCATACCTGCCTCACGGGCAAATCGGACAAGATGACTCGATGAGCTGGGGCTCTGTAGGTCGGCGAGAGCAGAGTTAAGAATCGCCGCAAGCCGGCTTTCCAGAGCCACAAGCGTCCAACCACCAGTTTCATCGGCGAGTTCTGCACGCTGCGCATGAAAAGCGCGCCGCCGCTCGCGACGAAGTGTTGCCATATGCTGCAACTCTTCACGCGCCATCTGCTCCGCCGCGAGGCGCAGCTCATCCGAGACGGCACGGGAAGCGACATAGGTCCAGAATGCGAAGGCTCGCTGCTCGTTTCGAACGGCTGTCGCAAAGGCGCGATAGGCGCTCAAAAGCTCCGGTGCAACGGAACCGGCTCCTTCATCGTCGAATGTCGGCGCGGGATCCCAGCGAAGCGCTGAAAGGTCCGGCTCCTTGCCAGTTACATGTTGCGCCCAGTGCGAGACCGTCGCGAAGTGCTGCGTCTCTTCGGCTACCAATCGATCAAACGTCTCTGCGAGTACCGGCCTTTCCAACTCGCGCATACGCTGTGCGAGCTTCGTGTACCCTTCAATAGCTTCCTGTTCCATTGCCGCAGCGATCGCGAAGAGCTCCTCCATCGATTCGACGACGCCGGGCGGTTCGGATTTCAGATGCGACATCACCAATCACCATCTCCCGTGACGGATGTCGCACTTTTTCATCGAGGAGCGGCCGACAGTTTGCTCTAGATCAAAATGTTCATTAAAAATGCATCTTATGAGTGGTGGCACTAGGCAACCTGCTTGCGAAAGCCGCTCTCGTGAATGGGCATCGCCCGATTGGCTCCATCATCTTTCCTCCGTCTTTGACGGAAAGTGGGGTATCGCACCTCGCCTCCCGGAGCGGCACGCGCGCGGTCGCGGATGCTTGTCGAGTCTCCCTTCTCGTTTCGCTGATGGCGCTTCTGCTCACGCTAGCGATGGCTGCGTCCGATGCCAGGGCCGGCACGCGGCTCGCGGAGTTTCTTTCCAAGGTGCAGCCGAGTGAGTTGTTCCCCGGCGCCGATCGCTTCGGTAGCCCGACAGGAGAACCACCCATCATTCCGGTTTGGCGCGGCCAGGAGCTCGCCGGCTATGCCTACCTGAATTCCGATTTCACCAGTGCGACTGGCTATTCGGGTAAACCCATACATATCGTAGTCGGAATTGACGTCCGCGGCGTCCTGCATGGCCTGAAGATGGTCCACCATCAGGAGCCGATCGTGCTGATCGGTATTCCCGAGAAGCGCGTGATCGATTCCCTCAACACGCTGATCAATCGCGATATCGGCAGAGTAGCCGCTGGCGGTGAACGTCCCCCGCAGGTGGATATCGTGAGCGGCGCGACGGTCACTGTCCTGGTCATGGGCGACAGCGTCGTGCGCTCGGCGGTCCGGTTGATCCGCAGCGGCAGACTAGGCGGTGGAGCCGCGACTGCAACCTCGCCTCCACCTAGTACCGCACGCAAACTTGACCTGACAAAACGGGAAGTCCGAACCTGGGACGAATTGATTGGAGATGGTTCGGTCCGCAGCCTTCGGATGAGTGTCCGCGAGGTGACTGAAGCCTTCCGGCGGGCAGGAGCGGCACATGCCGCCGATCGGCCTGAGAGCCGCAATGAAGATGACAGTTTCATCGAGCTCTATGTTGCACCGGTTAGTGTACCTGAAATCGGTCTCAGCCTGCTTGGCAAGGAGGGCTTCGATCGCCTGCAGGCGAGACTTGGACCGAACCGACACGCCATTGTCGTGGCGGGCGACGGCGCCTACTCCTTCAAGGGCTCCGGTTATGTACGCGGCGGCATTTTTGATCGCATCGAGCTGATACAGGATGGTCAAGGCGTACGCTTCCGGGATCGCGAGCACACACGTCTCGCAGATCTCGCAGCGGCAGGTGCACCGCGCCTCCGTGAAATCGCCCTGTTCACGGTGCCGGAGGATTTCACCTTCAATGTGACCTCCGCGTGGGAGCTGCGGCTGCTTGTGCTGCGTAGTTGGAGCACGCGCGAGCGAGCCACGTTGGTCTTTGATCTAGGTTACACGCTGCCGGATCGCTATATGGTCGCGGAGCCTATTGCTTCCCCTTCCACACCACCTCCTGCGACTACCGCTGCAACAGAAGCAGAAGCCGAGCCGCTCTGGGTGACGATGTGGCGCATGAATGCTGTGTCCATCGGCATTACCGTTTTTGCGCTGCTGGTGCTTACGGCAATCTTCTTTTTTCAGAACTTGCTCGTACGACGGCCACTCTTCTACACGTGGGTGCGGCGCGGCTATCTCGCGTTCGTTCTGATCTGGCTCGGCTGGTACGCCAATGCGCAGCTTTCGGTGGTCAATGTCCTGACATTCACCAATGCGCTGATCACCGGCTTTCACTGGGAGTTCTTCCTCTCTGCGCCCCTCATCTTCATCCTCTGGGCGGCCATTGCTGCCGGCCTTCTGTTCTGGGGAAGAGGTCCCTTCTGCGGCTGGTTGTGCCCCTTCGGCGCGCTGCAGGAGCTGACCAACAATCTCGCGCAGTGGCTGAAAGTCCCTCAGATCAAAGTGCCATTCGCTCTGCACGAGCGGCTGTGGCCGATCAAGTACATGATCTTTCTCGGCCTGTTCGGCCTGTCGCTCTATTCGGTCGCGCTTGCAGAGGTGTTCGCTGAGGTCGAACCATTCAAGACGGCGATCATCCTCAAGTTCGTTCGAGAATGGCCATTTGTCGTCTTTGCAGTGGGCCTCATCGTCATCGGACTGTTCATAGAGCGCTTCTACTGCCGCTACCTCTGCCCGTTGGGTGCAGCACTCGCCATTCCCGGCCGTATCCGCATGTTCGAATGGCTGAAGCGTTGGCCCGAGTGCGGCTCACCTTGCCAGCGCTGCGCCAAGGAATGCCCGGTCCAGTCGATTCACCCGGAAGGGCAGATCAATGTCAACGAGTGCATCTACTGCATGCACTGCCAGGAACTCTACCACGACGATCACCGCTGCCCGCACATGATCCAAGTGCGTCTCAAGCGGGAGAAATACGAGCGATTGTCTTCGCCTTCGATGCGCAGCGACGGCCCTGCACGCCCAGTGATCACTCACAAGGGTACACCTGTGACCAAGCCGGAGGCCGCAGCCGACACCACCACCCAGAAAACAGAAGGAGAGAAGATCCATGTCCCAGGACGAACACAATAAAGGCCTTAGCCGTCGACAGATGCTCGGTACGACTGCGGTGGTCGCAGCAACTGCCGGTGCGGCGGGCACCGGCGCGCTCACACTCCGCGATGTCGGCATAACGCCAGCCGCCGCGCAGGCCGCGCGCAAAAGTCACGAGGTGAAGCCGGGAGAGCTCGACGAGTACTACGCTTTCTTTTCCAGCGGTCAGACAGGCGAGGTGCGCATCGTTGGCGTGCCTTCGATGCGCGAGCTGATGCGCATCCCGGTCTTCAATCGCTGCAGTGCCACCGGCTGGGGGCAGACAAACGAGAGCCTTAAGATCCTGCGCGCAGGAATACTCCCCGAGTACAAGGAGCTGATGGCGGCAACAGGCGGCAACTATCTGAACGGCGACCTGCACCACCCCCATCTATCTTTCACCGACGGCACATATGATGGCCGCTACCTGTTTGCGAACGACAAGGCGAATACGCGCGTTTGCCGCATTCGTCTCGACGTCATGAAATGTGACAAGATTATCCAGCTACCTAACCAGCATACCGTGCATGGCTTGCGGGTGCAGAAATACCCCAAGACCGGATACGTGTTCTGCAACGGCGAGGACCGCGTGCCGATCCCTAATGACGGGTCAGTGCTCGATGACAAGCAAAAGTACCATAGCATCTTCACCGCAGTGAACGGCGAGACGATGGAGATCGCTTGGCAGGTCATCGTCGATGGCAACCTCGACAATGTCGACGCCGACTACCAGGGCAAGTATGCCTTCGCTACCTGCTACAATTCGGAAGAAGGCGTCACGCTTGCCGAGATGTCGATGAATGAGCAGGACTGGGTGGTCATCTTCAATCTCAAGCGCATTGAAGATGCCATAGCCAAGGGCCAGCATCAGACGATCAATGGCGTAAAGGTCGTCGATGGGCGCAAGGGATCTCCCTATACGCGATACGTTCCCGTCGCCAACAGCCCGCACGGAATCAATACCGCTCCTGACGGTATTCACGTTGTGGCAAACGGCAAGTTGTCGCCGACGGTCACAGTGATGGACGTGCGCCGGTTCGATGACTTGTTTGGCGATAAGATCGAGCCGCGCGGTGTGGTCGTTGCCGAACCAGAACTCGGTCTTGGCCCGCTGCATACGGCATTCGACGGACGTGGCAATGCCTACACTACGCTGTTCATCGACAGCCAGATCTGCAAGTGGAGCATTCAGGACGCCATTCGCTCCTATAAGGGCGAGAAAGTCGATCCGATCCGCCAGAAGCTCGATGTCCACTATCAACCGGGGCACAATCACACATCCATGGGGCAGACCAAGGATGCCGACGGCAAGTGGCTCTTGTCATTGAACAAGTTCTCCAAGGACCGCTATCTCAATGTTGGGCCTTTGAAGCCTGAGAACGACCAGCTCATCGATATCTCGGGTGAAGAGATGGTGCTGGTCCACGACAATCCGACATTCGCGGAGCCACATGACGCCACCATCGTGCACCGCTCCAAGATCAATCCAGTGCACATCTGGAACCGTGCCGATCCCATGTTCGCTGACGCCGTGAAGCAGGCCGCGGCAGATGGCGTCAATCTGGAGAACGACAACAAGGTGATCCGCGACGGCACCAAGGTCCGCGTCTATATGACGTCGATAGCGCCGGCTTTCGGATTGGAGAGCTTCTCGGTCAAACAAGGCGACGAAGTAACGGTCTACGTCACCAACATGGACGAAGTCGAGGATCTCACCCACGGCTTCAGTATCATCAACTATGGCTTGAATTTCGAGGTCGCACCGCAAGCAACGGCCTCGGCGACCTTCGTCGCCAACAAGCCGGGGGTCTATTGGTACTACTGCTCGTGGTTCTGCCATGCCATGCACATGGAGATGAAGGGGCGTATGTTCGTCGAGCCAAGGCCGGCTTGAGGTCATGGCATACGGTGCCACGATAACGGCCATTGCGGCGGCGGCTATTCTGTCCGCCACCGCAATCGTTACGGCGCGGGCAGAGACGATGATCGTCTCTGCCTCTGCCGGGGAAGACGTGCAGGCGATCATAGATGCCGCCAGGCCGGGCAGCGTCATTCGGCTCGGTCCGGGGGAGCACCGCGGACCGCTTGTCGTTGCCAAAACTCTGACACTCGAAGGAGAGGCTGGTGCGGCCATCGTAGGTCCGCGCGTCGGAAGCGTTGTGATGCTCAAGGCGGAAAGCACGACCGTGCGCAGCCTCGAGATCAGAGGCTCAGGGACCGATATCGGCGCATTCGATTCGGGTATCTACGTTGCGAGATCCGCCAAAGGTGCGCTGATAGAAAAGAACACGATCGTCGGGAACCTCTACGGTGTCTATCTCCAAGGCGCAGATAACAGCCTCGTTCGCAACAATCGCATTATCGGCTTGCGCGAGGGACGCGTCGCCGCAGCCGGCAACGGCGTTCATCTATGGAACGCCCCCGGCGCACAGGTAATCGGCAACGACATCAGTCACGGGCGCGACGGCATCTACACGAATGTCAGTCGCAACAATGTCTTCTCCGGCAATCACTTCTCGCACCTTCGCTTCGCTATTCACTACATGTACACCAACGACAGCGTCGTCAGCGGCAATGTCTCGACCGGCAATACTGTTGGCTACGCCATCATGTACTCTGATCGGCTAACGATCACGGACAATGTCTCGGATGGCGACCGCGATCACGGCCTTTTGCTCAACAGCGCGAACCACTCGACGATCACCGGGAACGTGATCCGCGGCCGCCTGCAACCGACTTTGCGCTGGATCAGCGCAGGCCGGCGCGGCGACATGCATGGTGTGCCCATGGGCGCCCCGTCGGACACACCGGTCGCCGGCAGTCAGCGCCTTGGCCCTGAGAAGTGCGTGTTCATCTATAGCGCCAACCGCAACGAGCTCTCTGGAAACTGGTTTGAAAATTGTGCCATTGGCATCCACTTCACCGCTGGTTCCGAACGCAATCGTTTGACCGGCAATGCGTTCGTGCGCAACCGCAACCAGGTCAAATATGTCGGCACGCGTCACCTCGACTGGTCCGCGGCCGGGCGCGGCAACTACTGGAGCGACAACCCCGCCTTCGATCTCAACGGTGACGGGATCGCTGACAGCCCATACCGGCCGAACGGCATCATCGACCACGTGCTGTGGGTGGCACCACGCGCCAAAATCCTCATCAATAGTCCGGCCATGCAAGTGATCCGCTGGGCGCAGAGGCAGTTTCCGGCGCTCCTGCCGGGCGGTGTCGTCGACAGCCACCCGCTCATGGCGCCGCCCCAGATGGGAAGACCGCTGCTATGACGAACACCATCGAACTAGATGGCGTATCGAAATCGTTTGGCACCATCGACGCCGTCAGATCCGTGACCCTGGCTCTCGGCGCGGGCGAAACGGTGGCCATGGTTGGCCACAATGGCGCCGGGAAGACCACGCTCATCAAACTGATGCTCGGGTTGATCCGCCCCACCGAAGGGGTCGTGCGCGTATTGGGGCAGGATCCAGCCGACGGCGCCTCCGCCGTGCGAACGCGTCTTGGATACTTGCCGGAAAACGTCTCGTTCAATCCGTCGCTGACCGGGCGCGAGACACTTGGTTTCTACGCGTCGCTCAAACACGTCATGCGCACGCAAATTGGCGAATTGCTCGACCGCGTGGGACTTGCAGCCGCGGCGGACCGGGCAGTGCGTACCTACTCCAAGGGGATGCGCCAACGCCTGGGGCTGGCGCAAGCGCTTCTTGGCGAACCACAGGTGTTGTTACTCGACGAGCCAACAAGCGGACTCGATCCGGCGTTGCGGCGTGACTTCTACACCTTTCTCGATGAATTACGTTCGAGCGGCACGACCATCCTGCTCTGCTCGCATGCCCTGAGCGAGCTTGAAGGCCGCGCCGACCGCGTCGTCATCATGAGGCGAGGCGTCATGATCGCCAACGGCGCGTTGGATGAACTGCGCAGCATAGCGCAGCTGCCAACGCGCATCCGCGTCAAGTTTGGTGCGAGCACTCCGAGCGGGCTGAACGAAACCGATGGATGGCGCACGGTGAACGGACGCACGCTGGAGGCCAACGCATCGCCCGGGAACAAGGTGTCGCTGCTACGCTCGGTCATTCATACGGAAATTGCCGATCTTGATGTCGTGCCGCCGACTCTGGACGAGCTCTACGCGCATTTCCAGCACTGCACGGAACAGGATCGATGAGACCAATTCTGATCATCGCGCTCAAAGAGATACGCGAGGGTCTTCGCAATCGCTGGGTTCTCGCCACCACGCTGTTGCTGGCGACCCTCGCCCTCACGCTGACCTTCCTTGGCGCCGCACCCACCGGCGGTGTTGGCGCCAGTCCTCTTCATGTTGTCGTTGTCACCCTCTCCAGCCTGACCGTATTCCTCGTACCGCTCATCGCACTACTCCTCTCGCACGATGCCATAGTAGGCGAGATCGAACGCGGTGTGATGCTCCTGCTGCTCAGCTATCCCGTTGCCCGCTGGCAGGTGATCGTCGGCAAGTTCGTGGGCCATTTGGCGATCCTCACCTTTGCAACGCTCGTCGGCTATGGTCTCGCGGCCGCCGCTCTCACCGCTGCAGGCGATAACACGGACCCGGCAAGCTGGAAGGCCTTCGGCACGCTCATCGGCTCCTCGATCGCCCTTGGCGCCGTGTTTCTCGCGATCGGCTATCTCGTCAGCACGCTCACTCGGGAGCGCGGAACCGCAGCCGGTATCGCCGTCGGCATCTGGCTCGTCTTCGTCCTGATCTACGACATGGCATTGCTCGGTCTGCTCGTAGCGGACCAGGGACGCACGATCACATCAGGCCTGCTGAACACGCTTCTCCTCCTCAATCCGACAGACGCGTATCGCTTGCTCAATCTGGAAGGTGGCGCAATCGGCGTACTGTCCGGCATGAGCGGTGGCGCCGAGCAGCCATCCATTGGTTCCTCTGCGCTGCTTGCTGTGCTCGCCGCGTGGATCGGATTTCCACTCGCTGCAGCCATTCTCGCTTTCTCAAGAAAGGAGCTGTGATGCGCGCTCTTTTTGCTCTGTTCTTCCCGATCGCGTTTTCGATCCTCGGCGGCTGCTCCCCCGATGACAACGCTGCGATGCCTCCCCCCTTTGCACTGACTGAGGAAGCGATGGGACGCTATTGCGGTATGAACGTACTGGAGCATGACGGCCCAAAAGGACAGATCATCCTCACAGGAGCTTTGGAGCCGATCTGGTTTTCGTCGGCACGCGATGCGGTAGCCTTCACCATATTGCCCGAAGAGCCCAAAGATATTGCAGCCATCTACGTCTCCGATATGGCAACGGCGGAGAGCTGGGAGCGGCCTGGTGCCGAAAACTGGATCGACGCCAAGAAGGCCTTCTTCGTAATCGGCAGCCAGCGGCGAGGCGGCATGGGCACAACGGAGACGGTGCCGTTCTCGACCAAGGATACAGCGCAAAGGTTTGCCGCTCAGCACGGTGGTGCGGTGGTTCGCCTGGCTGACATTCCCGATGATTATGCGCTCGGCAGCGAGGATAAGGGTGCCGATGCCGACAAGCCAATGCGCGGTCATAAGGACCACTGAATCATGAGCGTCACCCTCAACCGACGCCGCTTCATCGGCATCTCGGCCGCTGCTGCCGGGCTAACGCTACTCCCGTTCGGGAATGTTGCGCAGACGCAAGCACAGGCGTTCACCTGGCGTGGCCGAGCCCTCGGCGCTCAAGCCGAAGTGATCCTGCACCATCATCACCGCGCGCAGGCTGAGCAGCTCGTCCTTCAGGTCGCAGCAGAGATCGCACGCCTGGAGCGTATTTTCAGTCTATACGATCGGAACTCCGCTTTGAGTGAGCTCAATAGATTGGGTGTGCTCGCTGCCCCGCCTGCAGAACTTGTGCTTGTGCTGGAGAAGAGCCGTACGATCTGGGAGCTGAGTGGAGGCTTGTTCGATCCTACCGTGCAGCCGCTCTGGCAGGTTTACGCTCAGCACTACTCGGTACCCACCGCAGACTCTTCCGGCCCCTCGCTCCGACAAATCGAAGCCGCGCTTCGCTTGATTGGCTTTGACCGTGTCGCGTTCAGCCGCAACCGCATTGCGCTCGCACAGAGCGGCATGGCGCTCACGCTCAACGGAATCGCGCAGGGCTACATAACCGACAGGATCGTCGATCTTCTGCGCGCCGGTGGCATAGGGAATACGCTGGTTGATGTGGGCGAGATTCGTGCCAGCGGTGCACGCGATGATGGCACGCCATGGCGGGTTGGCATTGCCGGCGCGGGAGCGGGGGCGCCGCCTCTCGATCTTGTTGATCGGGCGATCGCGACATCGAGCAGCAACGGATTTCGCTTTGCCGGCCCAGGATCGCCTGGCCACCTGCTGCACCCGCGGAACGGAGCTTCAGCGAACCTCTATGAGAGCGTAAGCGTACTCGCGCCGGAAGCAGCAACCGCCGACGCGCTTTCGACCGCGATTGGCTTCATGAACACCGAACGTATCGCTGAACTGCTCGCACCGCTTCCTGGTATCGAGGCGCATCTTGTGCAGCGCGACGGCACACGTTTACATTTCGGCTAGAGACGATGCTCTTAGCACCTAGTGTTTAGTCCCGGCATTTGATGGAGCGGATTACGGGTGAAGCGCTCCCGCTGCGTGCGGTTCGAAAATTGATGCGCTTACTTCATTCACACAAGTGTTCGCGGTTTCATCCCGTCCGGCGCGCCGAGATCACACCAATGGAGTGGCCCGAGGGGAGCGCCCGAAGCAACGCTATGGCGGCAGCGGCACCAGCAAAGCCTCCGCCCACAATTGCAATACGCATCGATCGACGTTCGCTTCCCGAGAGTGAACTTCACTCCCACGATTTGCTGTCGGCGCTCGATAGAGTCAACTGTATATATCGCTCTCAGGCCATGCAGTCGCGAGGCCATGGAATGCGGCGGACGCCTGCGTAATGTAGCGCTCCTTGCGGCGCAGGATTGAGAAGTTGCGCGTCGGCATGTCGACGCCGATCGCGAAGAGCGAGCCCGCCTTCAACGCCCGCTCCACGACCAGCCGGGAGATGATCGTCACGCCGGCACCCGCCTCCACGGCCGCGCATACCGCTTCGTTGGACGGCAGCTCCAGCGCGATCCGAAGGTCGTCTCGCCCCATTCCAAGTGCCGGCAATGCCGTTTCCAGAACGGATCTCGTGCCTGAGCCCGGCTCCCGGCAAATCCACTTGGCATTGGCGAATTCCTTCGCATTGCCTGGTGGCGTCTTCGCCCAGGGATGAGTCGGCGCCGCAATCAGCACCAAACGATCCTGTGCGACGGCGTGCGCGACCAGCATCGGGTCATCGATGTCGCCTTCGATGAAACCGATGTCCGCGGTTCCTTCACGCACCTCAGCCGCAACCGTCTGCGTGTTGCCGAGCGTCAACGCGAGAGCGATGCCTGGATAGGCCGATTGAAAGCGATGCATGACGGACGGCAGCCAGTAGTTGCCGACGGTCTGGCTCGCGGCGAGGCTGAGCGCGCCGCGCTTCAGACCAGCAAGATCAGCGAGGATCGTCTCTGCGGCCAGAGATCGCGCGAGCACGGCTTTGGCTTCCACAAGGAAAAGTCGGCCCGCTTCCGTCAGAGCAATGCCGCGGCCGATCCGGTCGAATAGCTTCACGGCGTAGCGGGACTCGAGTGCCGCAATGGCCGCACTCGTTGCCGACTGCGTCAAGTTGAGGTGCCGCGCCGCCTGCGTGACGTGCTCGTGCTCGGCGACCGCGACAAAAATGCGAAGCTGTTCCAGCGTCATGGTGGCGACACTAGCTGAACAACAGCACCAATGTCAGGCTGAAACCGGCGATGAAAATCGCCGCACCAAGGCCTAGGAGCAGAGGGCGCAAACCGCGTGCACGCAGATGCCGCATGTCGGTCTGAAGTCCCATGGCGGCCAGTGCCATGGTGAGCATGAACGTTGTCGTCGCGCCGATTGCAACCTTCGCATCCTCAGGTACGTCAACGAAACTGTTGACCAGTATGAGTGCGACGAAACCGAGGACGAACCACGGCACCGGCGCCTCTGCATCAGGTCGCTTGCTGCCATCGTCTTTGGATCGGCGTCGGGCCGCCAGTGCCAAAGCCATGATGAGAGGGCCGAGAGCGATAACGCGCGAGAGCTTCGCGATTATCCCCAGTTCGCCGGCCTCCTGCCCACCCTGGAACGCTGCCGCGAGAACTTGGGCTACCTCATGGATGGAGGCGCCTGCCCACAAGCCGTAAGCGTGGGGATCGAGACCGAGGCCTGTACCCAGGATCGGATAAGCGAACATCGCGATCGAGCCGAAAACGGTCACGCAGGCCACGGCGTACGCCGCATCCTCGCTTCGCGCTCGTGTTACCGTATTGGTCGCGATGATGGCCGATGCGCCGCAGATCGATGTGCCTGCGGCTATCAGCTGGGTGAGGCCGCGCTCGACCCCAAGGACCCGGCCGAGCCAGACGGTGAACGCAAATGTCGCGACGAGCGTCACCAGAATGATGCCGATACCGGTTGCGCCGACGGCGAAGATCTGCCCCACGGTCAATTGAAGGCCGAGCAGAATGATCGCCAGACGCAATAGCCTCCGGAGTACGAAGGCAATGCCGGCGCGGATGAGGACGGGCGTACCGACAAAGGCATTGATGGCGATGCCGAGGGCGATCGCGAGTATCATCGGGCTGGCGAGCGACAGGCCTGGGATGGCACGCAGTGCGAACGCCGCCGCCGCGATCGCGATCGTCAGAACGAGGCCCGGCGCGATAGCGAGCGCATGGTCCGTCCGGTCTAGCGCAGTGATTGGCGGACTGTTCGATGTGTCCTGCGGTGGATTGGTCGATGTCTGCGCCGATACATCCATTGCCGAGCCCTGTTCTTTCGGCAGTGATGTGCGCCTCTCATGCTTCTGCGATCCAACGCATTGTATGGATCGGTTTGATCGACTATTCCGATGAATGCTTTCAATCGAACGGGGCGCCTGAATGTCACGCCGATCCGCCGTTGCAATCCGCCATGTCGCTTTCGAGGAGCTTGAGAGCGTAGCCCATTGGGTTACGCCCCCAAGATCCGTCGATGCGGCTTAGCTGATGTTGACGATGCGGCCGGCCGACTTCGGCAGATCGTCCAGAATGAGCGTCTTCGTCTCAAGATACGGCAACAGGCCCTCGGTGCCGCCTTCACGACCCATCCCGGACTGCTTGAAGCCGCCAAACGCTATACTGAAATCGGTCCGGAAAGAGTTGTGGCCGACCGTTCCGGAGCGCAACTGACGCGCGGTCGCGTAGGCGCGCTCGACATCGTTGGTGAAGACGGACGCGTTCAGGCCGTAGATCGTGTCATTGGCGATCTCGACCGCGTTCGCTTCATTCTCGGCCGGGATCACCGACAGCACGGGGCCGAAGATCTCCTCTCGCGCAATCGTCGAGTTGTTGTCGACATTGGCGAACACGGTCGGTTCGATGAAGTAGCCGCGGTTGAGGTGTGCCGGGCGCCCACCGCCGGCTGCGAGGGTTGCGCCCTCGGCTTTGCCCTTCTCGATGTAACCCTCGACACGGTCCCGCTGGCGGCTCATGGCGAGTGGCCCCATCTCGCACGATGGGTCAAACGGATCGCCGACCTTCACCTTGCCAAACGACTCGCTGAGAGCTTCGACGAGGGCATCGTGACGCTTCCTGGTCACGACGATGCGCGTCAGCGACGAACACACTTGCCCCGTCAGGAAGGTCGCACGCCCCGCAATCGTCTTCGCAGCCGTGCCGACATCGTAGTCGTCGAGAATGACGGCCGCCGATTTGCCACCCAGCTCGAGCGTGCATCGGGCGATACGATCACCGCAAATGGAAGCGATGCGACGCCCGGCTGCCGTGGATCCGGTGAACGTAATCTTGTCGATGCCGGGATGGCGGACCAGGAGTTCGGATACTTCACGGTCGGCGGTCAGGATGTTGAGGACGCCTGGCGGAAGGCCGATTTTTTCACACACTTCGGCGATGATATAGGCGGCACCGGGCGCTTCGGGAGAAGCTTTCACGACTACCGTGCAGCCTGCGAGCAGGGCGGGCGCGCATTTGTTGGCGATCAGGCCTGGAGGGCCGTTCCAGGGAATGATGGCGCCGACGACACCTACGGGCTCGCGGACCAGCAGGCCTACATTGCCGCCAGCGCGCGGTGTGTGTCGCTCCTGGAAAGGATAGGTGTCTGCAAGGCCAGCGTAGTAGTTATAGGTGTAGCTGAGGCCGGCCAGACGGGTTTTGGCGATGCTGTGCACCATGCCCGACTCTGTCGTCTGGATCAGTGCGCCTTCCTCGACGCGCTTGTCGAGCTCATCGGCGATCGCGCGCAGATAGCCGGCTCGCTCTGCGTGCGACATGCGCGGCCAGGGGCCATGATCAAAGGCCTTGCGTGCGGCTGCGACCGCCTGGTTGATGTCAGCCTCTTGCGCTTCGGCGACCTGAGCAAACAGCTCCTCAGTCGCGGAGTTCAGGACAGTGATCTTGGAAGCGCTCGATGGCTTGGTCCATTTTCCGTCGATAAAGAACATATCAGGATATCTGATCGGAGCTTGAGCGTTCATCGTGTTTGATCTCCTCGCGTGGCCCTCGGTCAGTAGCGCGAGCACGTCTCGCCGCTATCAGCCTTGAGGGGAAGTCTCACGATATATTTACATAGATATATCGATCGCGGAATCCATTTGAGCGACGTGAGCTTGGATCCAGGCGCGAACCGGTGTTGCGGCGCAGGCTGCGTCCTTCCGCAATGACGACACAACACGCTGATCGCTGAGCGGTCGGGCGCGACCGGCAAACCTGACGACGGACACTCCTTATCCAGGGAGAGATCGGCCACGACGATCTGCCGGGTGGTAATTGCGCGCGATGGTCTCTTTTTGGTCAGTCGGTAGGGGCCAGGCATGAGCAGCCCCCGGGAACCGTGTGGGGAACCGTGTTGGCAGCTGGGACAGCGCGTATTAGAGCGGTATGGTCCGTAGCCGTTGCGGTTTGTATCGGCGCAAGTTGCGGCAATTGATGCAGATTATCGTAGATGACGCTTGAGGCACTGGTGCAGGCCGGCTGAGCGTTCGAGGCGCAATGGTAGGCGCCCTCCCTGTTCATGCGTGCTGATGGCGCCTTCACGCTGCACGGGCTTTGGCCCGAATTCTCTCATTTCAAGGGCTTTGATTGTCCGCTGGCTAAGAGTGTCGCTGGGTGCGTTTGTCGCGTGCGCGCAGCGGCTGCGCGCCGTTGCGTATTTGCGGCGGCGGCGAAGGATGGTAACGGTCAGCTCGCTAGATTGAGTGTCCATCAGCCGCCCGACGGCCCGCCAGACGGATTCGCATGAAATGACTGCCCGCATCTACCGCCCCGCCAAGACCGCCATGCAGTCGGGCCAGGCCCGCACGAAGGATTGGGTTCTCGAGTATGAAGGGCAGGCGCGGCGCGAGGTCGATCCGTTGATGGGGTGGACCAGCTCGACCGATATGCGGAGCCAGATCAAACTCGAGTTCGATACCAAGGAAGAGGCGATCGCCTACGCCGAGCGCAACGGTATCGTTTACCGCGTCAGCGACCCCAAGCCCCGCCAGCCGATCCGCAAATCCTACGCCGACAACTTCAAGTTCGGCCGCCGCGAGAGCTGGACACATTAGCTTCCGCAGAGCGGAAGCTAATGTGTTTTTTGCTTTCCGCGGTCGCGTACGCCTTCGGCTACACGCGCCGCGGCTGCCAACTCGCCGGCTGGAGCGCATACAGCGCGGCCTTCGGCCGCCACCGATAATTTGCCACTGCTCCATTCGGTAGCGCTCGAAGAGCGCGAGGTGAAAACGCCGACAGGCGAGGCAGCCCCGCGGCGCCGGTAGGCGGAGCCGTCGGCGACCGCGGAAAAGAAAGCAAAAAGCTACCCGCTCCCGCGGGTAGCTTAATGACTGCTTCTGCTGAACATATATGACGCCAGCATGCCTGCGGCGACCGCGATCATGACGGTGAAGACACCGTAGAAGAACGGATGATCGAAGGCGAAGCGATGGATGTACTGCTCGACGCCCTCGCGCTCGAGGTCGAGCTTCGTCGCGTATGTGCTCAACAACTCGCCGTCGCGGAACAGGAAGATTTTCGTTTCAAAGGCGCCGACGGTGACTGTCGCGGGCATGTCGAACGCCGAGCGGAACAGGCTGCGGCCGACGAAGGCGACGCCGTATTCGTCCTGCTGGAACAGGCGGTCGCGCCGCTTGAGACGCACGACCGCGTCGCGCCATTCCCTGATCTCGACCGCGGTCAGCGAGGAAGCCGAGCGGTGCAGCGTCATGGGCACGAAGTCGAAGCCGATGCCGCTCGACTTGAGCACGTCTTCGGAGGCAACCTCATCGAGCGGTCGGGTCGATGAGATGGCGTAGTAGCTCGGCACGCTGGTGAAGATCGTCGACGAGGTGTTGATCCACAAGCCGCCGACGTTGCTCTTCTTGCGCGCTGTGAGGCGCGACGGCGAGCCCGAGATGACGATCACGACGTCGTAGAGGCCGGATTCCGCGCTCGCCTGACGGCTGTTGTCGACCGCGCCGAAGACGATGATGCCGGTGCCGGAGAAGGTCGATGTGACGGCGATGCGGCGTGTTGATACGTCGGCGTGGACGGCTTCGCGCGGCAGAGCGGCGGTGCCGTCAGCGGCGGGTGGCACGGCGGGAGCGGGTGGGGGCGGCGCCTGCTGCGCGCTCGAGGTGACCGCGAGCGCGCACGTCACCAGTACGGCGGCAATCAGCGCGGGGATACGTCTAGACAGGCAGTGCGGCAAACTCATCAGAAGCGCCCCGTCGTGATCGAAAACAGTTCGCCGGGATTGGATACGAGGCTCCAGGCGAGCCGCAGGGCAACGAGAAGCACGATGCCGGCCAGCAGAAAGCGCAGTTGCTCGCCCTTCAGGCGCTGCCCCGCGATGACGCCGAATTGCGCGCCGATGACGCCGCCGACCAGCAGCAGCAGCGCCAGCGTCACGTCGACGGTCTGGTTCTGGGTCGCATGCAGGACGGTGGTCGCGGCGGTGACGAAGGTGATCTGGAACAGTGACGTGCCGACGACGATGCTGGTCGGTACCTTCAGCAGGTAGATCATGGCCGGCACCATGATGAAGCCGCCGCCGACGCCCATGATCGCGGCAAGAAAACCGACGAAGATGCCGAGCGTCAGCGGCGGAATCGCGCTGATGTACAACTTGGAACGATGGAAGCGCATTTTCAGCGGCAGGCGATGGACCCAGCTGTGCTGGCCGCGTTGGCGGCTTGCCACCGGTCGTCCAGCCTTGGATTCGCGGAGCGCGTTGATGCTCTCGATCATCATCAGGGTGCCGACGACACCGAGCATCGTGACATAGGCGACGATGACGAAGAAATCGAACTGGCCGACGCGGCGCAGCATCTTCACGGTTTCGACGCCGAAGACCGATCCGACGATACCGCCGGCGAGCAGGATCGTCCCCATCTTGAAGTCGATGTTTCGCCGCCGCCACTGGGCGAGCGCGCCTGAAACCGATGTTGCGACGATCTGGGCCGCCTCGGTGCCGACAGCGACTGCGGAGGGCACGCCGAAGAAGATCAGGAAGGGTGTCATCAGGAAGCCGCCGCCGACGCCGAACATACCCGACAGGAATCCGACCGACGCGCCCATGCCGACGAACAGCAGAATGTTCGCGGACATCTCGGCGATCGGCAAATAGATGTTCATCGGTCTTGGCGAGGGGGCTGAACGGTGGCAGGAGTCGGCGGAGGGCGCGACGCCGCGCTAACAGCTCCACCGACGCCCAGGCCGCAACCTGGACCTCGTGTCGAGCGTGCGCATTCGCGGGGCAAGCACCGTTTGCTATAAGCGCTCAGGTTCATTCGCGCGTCAATGCGTGGCTGGGCTCGAAAGGTCGATTTCAACGATCGCGCGGACGGCTGAGGTGCCGTGCGCACCGAAGCGGGTAGAGACGCGGAACCGCTGTAGATGTCAGCGGCGCGTTCGCCACTAGAGCGCGTCAGCCTTTGGTGGAATCGGCGCGGTCGCGTGAGCGCGCTCTATGTATTTGATTTAGAGTCTGATTCACGCTCTCGATGGAAGCTCAAGCGCTTCCATCTCGACCGATCAGGCTCTAGCGAATGGTCTGCGTGCTCGACTGGGCGCGCCAGATCTGGCCCGCGTTGCGGGTATCGTTGGCGGCGGCCTCGGTGGGCTTGGCGCGCCAATCGATAATCACCCTGTCGACCGCGTTGAGAGTCCCTTTGTCGAGGCGGAGACGCGCCGCATCGCGCCGGCGGATGGCGTCCTTGTCGCCGCTGCGGGCGGCCAGCGAATACCATTTGTAGGCGTCGGCGAGGCTCGCCGGGACGCCGAGGCCGCTCTCGTACAGGATGCCGAGATTGTACTGGCTGTCCGCAAGTCCGCGGTTCGCGGCCTCGCTGAACCACTGGACCGCACCAGGGTAGTCGGGGCTGCCGTTGGCGCGGCCGGCGCTGAGTACGGCGAGGTTGTGCATGGCCCGCAGGTTGCCCTGCTCCGCTGCGCGTCCGTACCAGATGCGCGCGCGAGCCGGATCGGCCTGGACGCCGAGGCCCCGGTCGTAGAGCGCGCCGAGCCGGTACTGGGCGGTCGCGAGCCCATGCGAGGCCGCGCGCTGATACCAGATCGCGGCCTGAGCAAAATCCTGCCCCACGCCTTTGCCTTCGGCGTAGCGGGCGGCAATTTCGAGCTGGGCGGCCGGATCACCGTTGGCAGCGGCATGGCGGAGCGAGAGCGGTCCGAGCATTGCCGGCGGCATTTCGACCGAACGCGACATGCCGGCAGAGGGGACGCCGGAGTACTGGGCCGCCTGACCCGGCAACGCTGATGCCGTCGCCGCGAACGGCGGCCGATCCTGACTGAGCTTCGCCGACAGACCGGCAACGCGGGCCTGCTCAGCCGCGCGTTCCATTGCGGCGGGCGTGTTGGTGCGGTGACCGTTGTCGATGACGATGCCGATACCGTCGGAAACGCGGGCGGCAGCCGGAGAGGACGCACCACCCGGCTGATATGAAGCGGGGGCTACGCGGGCAGCGGCCTGTTCGTCGGCGCCCGGTTGGGTGTCGGCGGCGCTGCGCGCGCTCGCCGGCGCGTCTTCATTCGTCGGCTGCTGGTCCTGCTTGGCGGGGAGCAATTCGCTGACACTGCCGGCAATGTAGCCGCGCAGCCCCGTGGCGGTCACCATCCAGAAGCCGGCGAGCAGGAACGCGACGAGGCTGGCGATGAGCAGGATGCGCGGCTGCCGCGCAGAGGCCGATCGATCGCCACGCCCGACCGATCCGGACAGGCGCTGCATCCAGCCCTTGGCGTCCGTCTTCGCGCCGGTCGCGGTGGCGGCTTGTGCAGGCGGGACGTCGCGCGAGGCCTTCTCGGCCGCGCGGCGTGCCATGGCGATGAAAGCCTGGCGATCGGTTCCGACCTGGGGCGCGGCGATTGCCGGATCTGCGGCGAGTTCGGGCATGGGAGCCGGGCGTTCATGGTCGAAGCGCGGCTCTCGCGGTGCGGGGCTGCGGATCTCGGGCGCTTCGTCGTCATCGTCCGTCGATATGATCGGGCTGGCAACCGCAAGCTGCGGCATCTCCTCCGGCCCGGACGTCATCGCGGCTGGCGTCAGGTTGCTTTCTCGGACACCGAAGTCCATCGGCTCGAGCGGGCGCTCGGGGCGCCGTGCGGGTGTCGCCTGAGCCGCGCGGAGCAGTTCCTCGTGGCCACTCGACTGGGCCAACTCGATCGCCTCGACGCGGTCGATCAGATGCTGCATCGCGAGCTGCATCGTATCGAGGGCCTCGGCGGTCTGTGCATCCCCCTGACGGCGATCACTCATGAACTCCTGGATCAGCGCGGTCAGCGATCCGAGGCTGGTCCCGTCGACGTCGCCGGCTGCGGCCTGAGGTATGGCCACGCGCATGCGCTCGGCAACGCGCTCGGCGGCGGCCTCGGCGACCACGGAGAGCTGCTTGTCGCTCGGCGAGAGGGCGCTGATGAGCTGCGTCATCTGCTGTTCGGTCGGGCTCTGGCGGAGCTCCGACAGGCGGCTCTCGATCGTGTCGAGGCGCCCGAGCTGCTTTTGGGCGTGGCCGAGCTCGCCGAAGAGGTCGGTGATCTGTTTTTCGAGGGCGTGCAGGTCGATGCCATCGCCACTCGCGGGCTTTGCGAGATGCTCGAGGGCGGCATCGAAGCGGCGCTCGAGCTGGCCGAAGCGTTCACCGAGCGCGAGCAGAGAGTTGTGCGGATCGAGACGGGCAACCGACTGCTCGACCCGGCCGGCGATGTCGGCGAGGCGGGCCTCCAGCCACGCCGGCTCGGCGCTCTGCGCTGCATTCTGCGTTGTGGGTTCTTCGGTCGCGCCGAAGCGCGAGCGGATGGGAGGCGAAGATGCCCGTGCGGTTGGATTGTCCCACCCCCTGTCGAGGGCGCTCCTTGAAGGTTCCGGACGCGCCGGTGCGGCGGGTCCCGTCAGCGCCGAACGCAGCGCAGGCGGCGCGCTCTCCGGCTCTTGTGGAATGCCGAGGATCGCGCGACGGACGCCGGCGCGCACTTCTGCCGACAGCTCGTGGCCGATGGGATCGGATCCCATGCGCTCGGCGTTGACGGGCTCGGCTGGTTCCTCGTGGCGTTGGACGGGCTCGACATGCGCGAGCTGATCGGCAAGCGCGGCCATCGCATTCTCGACCCGCCCGTACGCTTCGCTGTAGTCCTCCGGTACGGTGGGCTTTGCGGCGGCGGCACGTTCGGTCAGCGCGGCCGCGCGCTCCTGCATACCGTGGACCGTCTCGGAATGGCGCTGATCGGCGTCCGTGATCTGGGTCGCCAGCTGATCGAGCAGGAGCTTGAGGTCGTCGGCGAGGCCGTCGGCGGAAGGGGCGTCCTCGCCCGGCCTTTCCACGTAGTCGTTCCTAGCCATACCCGCTCCCATCGCCATTACGGCGTCAACAGCACCTTTCTGTCGAGGGGCAGAGCCGAGGATTGACCCGGCCGCAATTGCGTCGGCAGCGATGCGCGTTTAGAGCCCCGACGCGGGACGAATCCATGGAGCAATAAGGGGACGATCGCAGGCGCCCGTAAACGCTTGGTTAATGGCCGACGCCGAAACGAACGCCGTCCAACGATAGTTCGGCTCAAATCATCAAAAATAGAATGCGCGACGAACCTTGCGCAGGCCTCGGCACGCGAATCAGCAGCGGCGGACCTGAGGCCCGCCGCTGCTCGATCTGATGTTTGGAGACGCTGGCTGTCTACTCGGCAGCGGCCTTCGAGGCGGCAGGCCGCCACCTCAGGCGCGGCTCGCGGGCAGCCTTGGTCTCGTCGAGACGGCGGCGCGGGGCGAGCATCGGCGCCTGCTTGAAGCGGCTCTTGTCGTTGCCCTTCGTTGCCTCCTGAGCGAGGAACCGCAGCGTGCCGATGAACTGGTCGAGGCTCTGCTTCGATTCAGACTCTGTCGGCTCGATCAGCATGGCGCCGTGCACGACCAGCGGGAAATACATGGTCATCGGGTGGTAGCCCTCGTCGATCATCGCCTTGGCGAAGTCGAGCGTGGTGACGCCGGTATCCTTGAGCCAGCTATCGTCGAACAGCACCTCGTGCATGCACGGCCGGTCGCCGGTCGGGCCGCCGAACGGCTGGCTCATCAGGTCCTTGAGGCTGGCGCGGATGTAGTTCGCTGACAGCACCGCATCCTCGGACGCCTGCCGCATCCCATCGGCGCCGTGCGACAGCATGTAGGTCAGCGCGCGCACATACATGCCCATCTGGCCGTGGAACGCCGTCAGACGGCCGAACGGTTGGGCGTCGCCCGCCGCGCCCTCGTCCTCGACGAGCGTCAGCGTGTCGCCGTCCTTGCGGATGAACGGGAGCGGCGCGAATGGTGCCAGCGCCGCCGACAGCACCACCGGGCCAGCGCCGGGGCCGCCCCCGCCGTGCGGCGTCGAGAACGTCTTGTGCAGGTTGATGTGCATCGCATCGACGCCGAGATCGCCCGGGCGCACCTTGCCGACGATGGCGTTGAAGTTGGCACCGTCGCAGTAGAAGTAGGCGCCCGCCTCGTGCACGACCTTGGCGATCTCGACGATCTCGCGCTCGAACAGGCCGCAGGTGTTGGGGTTCGTCAGCATGATCGCGGCGACGTCCGGCCCGAGCGCGGCCTTCACCGCTTCGGCCGAGACCGTGCCGTCTTCCTTCGCGGGGATCGGCTTGACCCGGTAGCCCATGAACGCAGCGGTTGCCGGGTTGGTGCCGTGGGCGCTCTCCGGCACCAGCACCACGTCGCGCTTGGAACCTTTCGCCTCGTGCGCAGCCTTGATCGCCAGCATTCCGCACAGCTCGCCATGTGCGCCTGCTTTCGGCGACAGCGCGACGGCCGGCATCCCGGTCAGCTCCATCAGGTAATCGGCCAGCGTTTCCATCAGCGCGATCGCGCCTTGCACGGTGCTCTGCGGCTGCAGCGGGTGGATGTCGCCGATGCCGGGCAGCCGCGCCATCTTCTCGTTGAGGCGCGGGTTGTGCTTCATCGTGCACGAGCCGAGCGGATACAACCCGCTGTCGATCGCGTAGTTCTTGCGCGACAGTCGGACGTAGTGGCGCATCGCCTCGGGTTCGGTGAGGCCGGGGAGACCGATCGTGCCTTTGCGCTCGATCCCGCCGAGACGCGACTTCGCTTTCGGCGCTTCGGGCAGGTCGACGCCGGTGCGCCCAGTGTCACCGATCTCGAAGATCAGCGCTTCCTCGTGGTCGAGGCCGCGGTTGCCGGTGAAGGTCTGGATGTCGCTGGTCGATGCGGAGCCCGGCGCGGTGGGGCGACCCTGGGTGTTCATGCTCATCACAGGATCTCCTTCAGCGCCGACGCGTAAGCTGCGCGGTCTTCATCGGTGTTGATCTCGGTCGACGCGACGAGGATCAGGTCGGCGAGATCGGGCTTGTCCGGTTCGAGCCGCGATACCGGCACGCCGCCAAGGACGCCCTTCGCGGCGAGTTTCTCGATCACGTCGGCGGCCTTGCCCGGCACCTTGATCGTGAACTCGTTGAAGAACGTGTCGTTGAGGACGCTGACGCCCTTCACACCCGCGAGACGATCGGCGAGATCGCAGGCGTTGGCGTGATTGAGCGCGGCGAGCTTGCGCAGCCCCGCTTCGCCGAGCAGCGTCATGTGGATCGTGAACGCGAGCGCGCACAGACCCGAATTGGTGCAGATGTTGCTCGTCGCTTTCTCGCGGCGGATGTGCTGCTCGCGCGTCGACAGCGTCAGCACGTAGCCGCGCTTGCCTTCCGCATCGACCGTTTCGCCCGCGAGGCGGCCCGGCATCTGGCGCACGAACTTCTCGCGCGTCGCGAACAGGCCGACATAGGGTCCGCCGAACGACAGCCCGTTGCCGATCGACTGGCCTTCAGCCACGACGATGTCGGCATCCATCTCGCCGGGAGATTTCAGCGCGCCGAGTGCAACGATTTCGGTGACGACGACGATCAGCAGCGCGCCCTTGGCGTGGGCCGCGTCGGCAATCGGCTTCAGGTCGCGGATGGTGCCGTAGACACTTGGATACTGGACGACGACGCAGCTCGTCTCGCCATCGATCGCGGCGGCGATGTCTTCCTTGCCGGCCGGATCAGCCGCAAGCGCCGTCACCGCCGAGCCGCCGTATTTTGCGAGCGTCTCCGTCACCGCGCGATAGTGCGGATGAAGACCGCCGGAGAGGATCGCCTTCTTGCGCCGCGTGATCCGGTGCGCCATCAGCACCGCTTCGCCGCAGCCGGTCGAGCCGTCGTACATGGATGCGTTGGCGACTTCCATGCCGGTCAGCAGCGCCACCTGCGTCTGGAATTCGAACAGCACCTGCAGCGTGCCCTGCGTGATCTCGGGCTGATACGGCGTGTAGCTGGTCAGGAACTCGGAGCGCTGGATCAGATGATCGACGCTCGCCGGTACGTGATGGCGGTAGGCGCCGGCACCGACGAAGAATGGTACCGATCCGGCGGCGATGTTGCGCGCGGCGAGCTTGCCGATCGCACGCTCGACCGCGATCTCGCTCTGCGTGTTGGCGAGAGGCGGCGCCTGCTTCAGTAGTTTTGCAGCCGGCACATCGGCGAACAGATCGTCGATCGACTTGATGCCGATCTTGCTGAACATCTCCGCCCGGTCGGCGGCATCGAGAGGCAAATAGCGCATGGTCGTTGGAACCTTCGCTCAGAGGGATCAGTGAGGCGCGGGCATTCCCGCGATGGTGACGGTGGCCCGGATCGAATTGGCGATGTAGCACTCGGCGTGCGCGCGCTCGTGCAACGCCGCGATGTCGGCGTCGCCTGGCTGCTTGTCGCCGGACCACACGATCTTCGGATCGAGCGTGATTGCGGAGATGTAGAGCTTACCGGCGTCGTTCTTCGTCATCACACCGACGGCGTGATCGGTGTAGCTTTCGACGACGAAGCCGCGCTTGCCGGCCAAGGCGAGAAAGAACAGCATGTGGCAGGACGAGCAGGCGGCGACGAGCGCCTCCTCCGGATCGACGGCATCGGCGCGCGACCATGGCGGCGGCACGGACGACGGCGCGGGCGAGCCGGTGACGACCACGCCTTCGTCGAACCGCCATTCGTGCACGCGACTGTACTTGTTGTCGGTGAAGACAGCGCCGTCAGGGCGCTGCCAGTGCACGGTCGCCTTGTAGACGTGCGCCATCGCGCGCTCTCCGGCTCTTCGTCTCAGCTATTGGCGACGAACGCGTCGTAACCGGCGCGATCCATCAGGGCGTCGAGTTCGGCGGGATTCGAGAGGCGAACCTTGAAGAACCACGCGCCGCCTTCCGCATCATCGTTGACGAGGCCCGGCGAGTCCGCGAGCGCGCCGTTGGTTTCGACCACTTCGCCGGTGAGCGGCGAATAGACGTCGCTTGCCGCCTTGACGCTCTCGACCACGGCGATGGCTTCGTCCGCCGCGACCTTGCGGCCGACCTCGGGGACCTCGACGAACACCACGTCGCCGAGTTGCTCCTGGGCGTGCACCGTAATGCCGATCGTCGCGATGTCACCGTCGACGCGGATCCACTCGTGATCCTTGCTGAACTTCTCGATGGCCATGAGGCGCTCCTGCTTGGGGTGTGCGTTGTGGGGTCAGCGAACGTAGCGGTGGGGTGTGAAAGGCGTATTCGCAATCGTGGCGCCGAGCGGCTTGCCGCGCACGATGAGCTGGATCTTGGTGCCGAGTTCGGCGAAGTCGCTCGCGACATAGCCCATGGCGATCGGGCCGTTGACCGAAGGGCCGAAGCCGCCCGACGTGATCGTGCCGATCGGCTTGCCGTCGATGCTCTGGATTTCCGTGCCTTCGCGGGCTGGCGCGCGCCCGTCCGGCCTGATGCCGACGCGGCGGCGGCTCGGGCCGCTGGCGAGTTCCTTCTTGATGCGATCGGCGCCGGGGAAACCGCCTTCATCGCGGCGGCGCTTCTGGATCGACCACTGCAACCGCGCCTCGATCGGGGATGTCGTCGTGTCGATGTCATGGCCGTAGAGGCAAAGGCCAGCTTCGAGGCGCAGTGAATCGCGCGCGCCGAGCCCGATGGCCTCGACGTCGGGATGATCGGTCAGCGTCTTCCAGATTGCAGCCACGCTCTCGTTCGGCACCGCGATCTCGTAGCCATCCTCGCCGGTGTAGCCGGAGCGCGTGATGTGGACCTTCGCGCCGCCGAGCGTCACATTGCGCGCGCCCATGAAGTTCATCGTCTCGACGCCCGGCGACAGCTTGGACAGCACGGTCACGGCGCGCGGTCCCTGCAGTGCGATCAGCGCGTGCGCGTCGTCGACGGCGAGCGTGACACCACTCGGCAGGTTGGCCGCGATGTGCTTGTAGTCGTCGTCCTTGCAACCGGCGTTTACGACCAGCATCAGCGTACCGTCCTCGGCAGGATCGGTAGACCGCGTGATCATCAGGTCGTCGAGGATGCCGCCGTCGCTCGCGAGCAGTTGCGAATAGCGCTGCTGGCCGGGCTTGAGATTCAGAATGTCGGCAGGCACCAGCGCCTCGAGCGCGCGCGCCGTTGTCGCGTGATCAGGTCCGTGCAGCCGGCAGATACCCATGTGGCTGACGTCGAACAGGCCCGCCTTCTCGCGCGTCCACAGATGCTCCTTGAGCACACCGAGCGGATACTGCACCGGCATCTCGTAACCGGCGAACGGCACCATCTTGGCGCCTGCGGCGACGTGCGTATCGAACAGAGGAGTCCGCCGGAGCGGAGCGTTTGCAGAGGTGTCTGCAGTCATCGTGACGAGGTCCCACGCGGCTCTAAGCTCGCGGCGACCATTCGCGCGAACCGGAGCCCCCTCTGTCACGGAACCTGAGAGATTCCAGCCGTCCGCGAACATTTACAGTGCGGACAACCTTACTCCTTCGGTGAGCCGGCCTTGCCACCGGCTGCTTTCCAGAGCGCCATCAATCTGCGGTCCTTTTGCCTGAGAGGTTCCGGGGCGGTTGCTCCTTCGGCGCCGGCGCGCGACCCAAAACGGCCGCACGTCGATCTCTTCCGCAGATATCGACTGGCAGAATTCAGCATAGGGGGCGCGGCGGCCCTGTCAATCGCGCGTTCGGCGATCGCACGGGAGAACGCTCAGCCGGCGCCGGG
>CAZKZT010000005.1:0-27215 GCA_964557265.1 uncultured Hyphomicrobium sp. | reverse complement strand
CAGGGCGCCGACGACTCCGCACATGATCGCCATCGGATGCGCGTCACGGCGGAAGCCGGTGAAGAACCGCGTCATCTGCTCATGCACCATCGTATGGCGCGTGATGTGGCTGTCGAATTCCTTCAACTGCTCTGCAGTCGGGAGCTCGCCGTTCAGCAGCAGATAGCAGACCTCGACGAAGTTCGATGACTGGGCGAGCTGCTCGATCGGGTAGCCGCGATAGAGGAGCACGCCCTCTTCGCCGTCGATGTAGGTGATCTTCGATGAGCAATTGGCCGTCGACGTGAAGCCGGGGTCGTAGGTGAAGCATCCGGTCTCACGGTAGAGGCGCCCGACATCGACGACGTCGGGTCCGATCGAGCCCGAGCGGATCGGCATCTCGACCTTCTTATTGCTGATCAGAAACGATGCCGTACGGTCGCCGTCGGGGGCTTTGGACCCATCGTGTGCGTTCATGTCGATGTTCCTCTGAACAGGCGGAAAATGTCATAGCGCTGCAGCGCCGTTGCCGCGATGCACCATAGCAGGCCGCCGCTGCTTAATAAAGCAGAGGGCGACCCACTTCGATCCATCAAATAGTCGAGATTGGTCAACGGGCTTGATCCTGCAGGCGGGCGATTGTTTCGTCTCGGCCCAAGGCCTGCATGACGTCGAAGACGGGCGGCGAAACGCTCCGTCCAGTGAGTGCTGCGCGGAGCGGCTGCGCGACCTTGCCGAGCTTGGCGCCGGTCGCCTCGGCGAACGCGCGGACCTCGGCTTCGAGATCGGCTGCGATCCAGTTCGGCGCCTCTGTAAACCGTGGAATGAGCCCGGCCAGAACCGCCTTGGCGTCGGCATCGATCAGCTTGGCGGCCTTGTCATCGAGCGAAAGCGGGCGGGTAGCGAACAGGAAGGCGGCGCCGTCGACCAGCTCCAGCAGGGTCTTGGCGCGCTCCTTCAGGCCCGGCAGCGCGATGCGGAGGCGATCCCAGCCGCCGTCCTTGTCGAGCCAGGCCAGCTTCTGCGAACCACCTTCGATCACTTCTAAAAGTTCGCGGATGCGCCCGACGAGTTCTTCATCGGTGGCCTTGCGGATGTAGTGTCCGTTGAGGTCAGCGAGCTTGGCGAAATCGAACCGTGCAGGCGAGCGGCCGATCGCCTCCAGATTGAACCATTCGACGAGCTGAGCCGTCGACATGATCTCGTCGTCTCCGTGGCTCCAGCCGAGACGGACGAGGTAATTGCGCATCGCCTCGGGCAGGTAGCCCATCGCCCGGTAGGCATCGGTTGCCTCAGCACCATGACGCTTGGACAGCTTGGCGCCGTCCGGTCCATGGATCAGCGGTACGTGGGCGAACTCGGGGACGTCCCAGCCGCACGCAAGGTAGACCTGCGTCTGGCGCGCGGCATTGGTCAGGTGGTCGACGCCCCGGATGACGTGGGTGATGCCCATGTCGTGGTCGTCGACGACGACGGCGAAATTGTAGGTCGGCGTGCCGTCCGAGCGCAGGATGATCATGTCGTCGAGATCCTTGTTGGGGATCACGACCCGGCCCTGCACCTTGTCGTCGACGGTGGTCTCGCCGTCGCGGCGCGTACGCAGGCGCACCGACGGCTTGACGCCGGCTGGCGCCTCCTTCGGATCGCGGTCGCGCCAGGGGCTCTCGATCACCTGCGGGCGGCCCTCGGCGCGTGCCTTCTCGCGCATCGCCGTCAGCTCATCAGCCGTCAGGTAGCAATTGTAGGCGCGGCCCGTCGCCAGCAGATCAAGCGCGATTTCGCGATGGCGGTCGAGGCGCGCGAACTGGAACAGCGGTTCACCGTCCCAATCGAGCTCCAGCCACTTGAGACCGTTGGTGATGGCGTCGACGTGCTCGGGCTTGGAGCGCTCGCGGTCGGTGTCCTCGATGCGCAGCAGGAAAGTGCCGCCCGTGTGCTTGGCGAACAGCCAGTTGAACAGCGCCGTGCGGGCGCCGCCGATGTGCAGCATGCCCGTCGGCGAGGGCGCGAATCGCGTGACGACCTTGCGGTCCGAAGCAGTCATAGGGCCAGCGCTCTCGGGTGCGCGTTGAGGTTTGACGCCCCTCTAGCACAGGTTCGCTCAGGGGGGTAGGCGCGATCCCTGCGTCAGGCGCTCAGGTCTCGGCGCCACCGTTAACCTGAAGCAGCTGACCGTTGACAAACGCGCCCGCGTCGGAAGCGAGCAGCGCGGCCATGGCGGCGACCTCGTCCGGTGTGCCGAGGCGTCCGACAGGCACGCGTGCGGCCATCGGCTTGATGTGGGCCGCTGCGTGCGGGTCCTGCGCCTCACCCATGATCGGGCCCGGCGAGATGATGTTCGCCGTGATGCCCTTGGGGCCGAACTCCTTGGCCAGCGCTTTCGTCAGGCCCCAGGCCGCGTGCTTGGCGACCGAGACGGCCGCGCGGCCGTTGTAGCCGTGGATCGCGTTCATCCCGGCGAAGTTGATGACGCGTCCCCAGCCCTTCTCCACCATACCCGGCAGCGTCGCGCGGGCGAGCCAGTAGGCGGCCTTGTAGTCGGTGTCGACGACGCGGTCGAAGTCCGCTTCGCTGGTTTCGAGGAAGGGACCGTCCGGGCGCATGGCGGCATTGTTGAGCAGCGCGTCGATGGTGCCAAAGTGGGCGAGCGCCTCGTTCGCGATGCGCGCGCAGTCCTCGCGTTTGCCGACGTCGCCCATCGTGACCAGCGCCTCGACGCCAAGAGCTTCGACCTCGTGCGCGACCGAGTCCGCTGCGGCGCGATTCTTCGATCCGTTGACGACGACGTTGAAGCCGCCTCGCGCAAGCGCCAGCGCGCAGGCGCGGCCGATATTCTTGTTCGATCCGGTGATGAGGGCTGTGCGCGCGGCGCGGGGCATGGGCAGTGTTTCCTCTTGTTGGGGGTTGCGGCGGCCGGTTCTCAGCCGCGATGGACGAGTTCGACGATCGAGACGGCGCTATCGAGGGTCATCGCATAGCGCGCGCCGAGTTGCGCGTTGGCGGGCTCGGCACCCGCGGTGCCTTTCCAATAACGCGATTGTTCCCACGTGGCCATGTCCTGATACCAGGCCATCAGGCGCATTCGAATGACGTCGGGAGCCGGAACGTGACTGGAACGCCAGAGGCCGATGACCTGGGACGCGTGCGTGCCTTCGAAGCTTCCCCATGCCGATGCGGAATAGTCGAGAAAGGTCTGCAATTGATCGGCTGCGATGTCGTAGTGGCGATGCGAGTAGTAGCCGCCGCTCAGCGCCGGGAGGCGTGCCCCCGGCGCCGGCCGCAACGTCGGCTGCCAAAGGTCGCACCATTCCAGCGTCGCGCCATCGATCCCATCCAGCAGATGCGCGCCGTTTGCAATCGCGGATTCTGCGTCCGGCCATTCCGCCAGAACGATCAGATGATTGAGGCTGAGGCCGAGCAGCGGCTTCCAGATGCCGAACAAGCGCCCGCCGTGTGCCGCAATATCCGCGCGTTTGATCCGATCGGCGATCGCAGCGTGCTGCTTCGATGGAATCGCGAGGACGTGGTGCTGGTAGATACTCATGCCAGCGCCGCCTTCGCGGCCGCGACGATCTTCTCGGGCGTGATGCGCACCTCGGCTTCGAGCGGCGGTGCGAACGGTACCGGGATGCGCGGTGCGCCGAGGCGTTTCGCGGCTTTGATGGCAGCAGGGCCGAGACGGTCGATCATTGCGGCGATGATCTCGGCGCCGAAGCCGCCGGCCTCGACCGCCTCGTGCACCACGAGCAGCCGTTGTGTCCGCGCGAGCGATGCCGCGACCGCATCCTGGTCCCACGGCCATAGCGTGCGCAGGTCGAACACATCGGCGGCGATGCCATCGCGCGCGAGCTGATCAGCGGCGATGAGCACGTTCGGCACGATCGCCGACCATGTGACGATGGTCAGCGCATCGCCTCGGCGTGCATGGCGTGCTTTGCCGAACGGGATCGGCGCGATTTCGCCCTCGGGCAGCGTACCCGGTGCGAGCCACAAGTCCTTCGGATCGAAAAACAGCACCGGATCGTCGGAGCGGATCGCCTCGACCATGAGGCCGGCTTCGTCTGCCGCATTCGATGGCGCGACGACGACGACGCCGGGGAGATGCGCGAACCATGCTTCCAGCATCTGGCTGTGCTGCGCTGCCGAGTTGCGCCACATGCCGTGCGGCATCCGCACGACGACGGCGGGTTTCGCCTGACCGCCGAACATGTAGCGCACCTTGGCGACCTGATTGACCAGTTCGTCCATCGCGCACATCGCGAAGTCGAACATGCGCATCTCGATGATCGGCCGCGTGCCGACCAGTGCCGCGCCGAGCCCCGCGCCCATGATCGTCGCCTCCGAGATCGGCGTCGACACGATGCGCTCGGAGCCGAATTCCTCGAGTAGCCCGCGATACTGGCCCCACAAGCCGCCGCGCCCGACATCCTCGCCAAGCACCCACACGGTCGGATCGCGCCGCATCTCCTGGAGCACGGCAAGGCGGCCTGCTTCGACGAGCGTCGTTTCCTTTTCCATCACCGTTGCCATGCGACGGCTCCCGCGTCTTGCACGTCCTCGTAGGCCGACGGCGTCGTTGGCCACGGCGCGGCGTGGGCCGCGGCGCGTCCGGCCAGCATTTCGTCACGCGCGGTGTTGGCGATCTGGTCCAATTCGGCAATAGCGACGCCGCGTTCGGCGAGCACCGCTTTGAGACGCGCGATCGGGCAACGCGCTTTCGCGGCTTCGACCGTCTTCGGATCGCGCCATGCGGCGGCGTCGGTTGCGGTGTGGCCGCTCCAGCGGAATGTCTTCGCGTGGATCATGCGCGGGCCGCCGCCACTGCGCACTTCGGCAACGAGTCGCTGCGCGGTCTCGTCGACGAGGAGCGCATCGTTGCCGTCGATCGTGACGGCAGGCACGCCGATCGCGTTGGCGCGTGCTGCGGGGCCCTCGCCGGCTGTGACGGTGCGTGTTTCCGTGTGTGCCGCGACGCCGTTGTCCTCGCACACGAACAGCACCGGCAGCGTATAGATCGCGGCCCAGTTCAGCGCTTCGAGGTAAGGGCCGCGGTTGGTCGCGCCATCGCCGAACATGCAGACGGCGATCGCGGACGACTTCAGCAGCTTGAGCCCCTGCGCTGCACCGACCGCGATCGGCAGGCCACCCGCGACGACGCCATTGGCGCCGAGCATGCCGACCGAGAAATCGGCGATGTGCATCGAACCGCCCTTGCCACGGCAATAGCCGCCATCACGGCCGTACAACTCGAGGTACATCGTGCCCGAGTCCGCGCCCTTGGCGAGCGCATGGCCGTGCCCGCGATGGTTGGAGGTCAGGCGATCTTCGGGGGTGAGGCTCGCGCAGACGCCGGCGGGGATCGCTTCCTGCCCGAACGAGACGTGCAGCGGGCCAGGGATCTCGCCGAGCTTGTAGGCTTCGAGCGCCGTTTCCTCGAAGGTGCGGATCCGCACCATCATCCGGTAGAGGTCGGTCAGACGTCGTAGATTGTCGCCAGCCGGCGCCGGCGTCCCTCCTGGTGTGGCCACGTTCGGGCTCCATTTTTTAAGGACGTTTCCTCAGCGAGGAGCATCCGGCACGGGAAGGCAAAAAGCAAGGCGATGGCGGACGGCGAACCGTGCTGGTCAGGCGGGAGCCGCAGGCCTATATATCCTCCATGACCCTGACATCCGAGGAAATCGCCCGCTATAAGCGCCACCTCGTCCTCAAGGACGTCGGCGGCCAAGGGCAGCAGAAGCTGAAGGCGGCGCGCGTTCTGGTGATCGGCGCGGGCGGGCTCGGCTCGCCGGTGACGCTATATCTCGCGGCGGCCGGTGTCGGCACGATCGGCATCGTCGATGACGATACGGTGTCGCTCAGCAACCTGCAGCGCCAGATCATCCATGAGACTGCGCAGGTCGGCGCCCTCAAGGTCGAGAGCGCGCGCGACATGGCCGGCCGCATCAATCCGCACGTGACCATCGAGACGCACGCGACGCGCATCACCGCCGAGAACGCGCTCGCCCTGATCGGCCGCTACGACATCGTCGTCGACGGTTCGGACAATTTCGCGACACGCTATCTGGTGTCGGACGGCTGCTATCTCGCCAAGCGGCCGCTCGTGTTCGGCGCGCTCGGCGCCTTCGACGGCTACATCACCGTTTTCAAGCCGCACGAGAAGAAGGCGGACGGCACGCCGTGGCCGACCTACCGCTGCATCTTTCCCGATGCGCCGCCGCCGGGCACGGTCGCGAACTGCGCCGAGGTCGGGATTCTCGGCGCGGTTGCGGGCGTCGTCGGCACGCTGCTCGCCACCGAGACGCTGAAGGAGATCCTCGGCATTGGTGAGACGCTCGCCGGCCGCTTGATGATCTACGATGCGCTGTCGAGCCGCTTCGAGCAGGTCAAGGTCGCGTGGGATCCTGACAACGCACTGAGCGGCACTCACGCGACGATCAAGGATCTGTCGAGTCACGCAGGCGCTGGCAACGGCGTGGTGTGCGTGGCGTAGTTTCCCTCTCCCCATTGAAGGAATGGGGAGAGGGGGAGCGGCTACTTCTCCCGCACCAGTTTGAACTCGTGCTGCGCCGTCCAGAATGGATTGTTCAGCCCCGCTTCCGCAGCGGCTTTCGGGTCATCGTGCTGCGTGAACTTCGCGACCAGGCTCTCCTTGACGCCGAACACCACATCCGACGCGAGATAGGGATCGTCGCGATCGAAGAGATGCGTGACAATGGGCTGGAACCCGGGTGCCGAAACGATGAAGTGGATGTGCGCGGGCCGATATGGATGGCGGCCGAGCTTGCGCAGCAGATCACCAACCGGGCCGTCGTCGGGGATCGGGTAGAACAGCGGCTTCGATGATCGGAACCAGTAGCGCCCGTCCGTGCCGGTGACGAGGCGTCCGCGCAGGTTCATGTCGGGCTGGATGCCCTTCTGCTGCACGTCGTAGAAGCCTTCGCTGCTCGCCTGCCAGATGTCGAGCGTCGCGCCTTCGATCGGCTTGCCGCTTTCATCGACGACGGTACCGGACATCAGCAACGGTTCGCCCTTGTCCTCGAGATTGATCGTGTCGCCCATCTGGCGGATCGGCGCATCGGCGATATGGAAGGGCCCGAGCACCGTCGTTTCGGTGGCGCCCGACGGCTTGCGATGGTTGATGGCGTCGACCAGCATCGATACGCCGAACGTGTCCGAGAACAGGATGAACTCCTGGCGCCAGTCGGTGCACCAGTGGCCGGTCTCGGTAAGGAACTTGATGGCTGTGAGCCATTCCTCCTCGGTCGGCTCGACTTCCTTGACGACGGCGTGGAGGTGGCGCACCACGCTCTCCATGACCTGCCGCAGGCGGGCATCCTTGGCGCCTGCCATCGCATCGATCACGAGCTCGGCCGAGCGTGATTCGTCGAAGGTGTTGAAGCTGGGACCGTCACTGTTCATTGGTTGCCTCCCGGAAATGATTGCCTCTTGAACGGGCGTAAGACCATTAATGGGCCTCCGGATGGACCGTCGTAAAGGCCCGATTGCGGGATATGGCGTCGCGCGGCAGGAAGGAGAGCGAATCGCCGTAGAATTGCCAACGTCGCGCGACCGGATGCGGAAGTCCGGCCCCGAGGGAATTTGGAAGGAACCATGCGCCAGAGCCGTGCCCAAATCACCGTTGCTGCCCTCGTGCTGGCGATTGCCGCCTGTGCGGCGCCGGTGGCTGCGCAGGGTTCGGCGAGCGATGGCAAGCCGTACGATACGAAGCTGCTGCGTCTCGCCGAGATCCTGGGCGCGGTGCACTACCTGCGTGAGCTGTGCGGCGCCAACGAAGGGCAGACGTGGCGCAATCGGATGCAGGAGCTGATCGAGAGTGAGGGGTCGGCGGCGGCGCAGCGCCGCGCGCGGCTCACGACGCGGTTCAACAATGGCTACCGCAGCTACAGCCGCACCTACCAGACCTGCACGCCGTCGGCGCAGACGGCGGTGTCGCGCTTCCTCGCCGAGGGCGCAACACTGTCAGACGAACTCGCGAAGATGGTGCCTTAGGTCGTGCCAGCCATTTAGAGCGCGTCAGCCTTTGGTGGAATCGGCTCGGTCGCGCGAACGCGCTCATGCGTCAGGGCGCGATGCCATAGAAGAGCTTCAGCAGAACCTCGCCAAGCAGCAATCCACTGAAGCCGACCAGCAGAATGCCGGCGATCTTGTTGACCAGCTGCAGCTTGCTCAAATCCATGCGATGCCGGAAGCGGCCGACGATGTGGGATAGCACGACCCACCAGGCCAGACTGCCGGCCATGATCGCGGCGACGATGGTAAAGGCGTCGATATAGGTCTCGACTTCGACGAACGTGCTGATGCCGCCGAAGATCGCGAACAGGCCGAGCATGGCGCCGGGATTGGTGATCGTGAGGAAGAACGTCTGCGGGATGTCCCACGCGAAATCCGCAAGCGACGGGCGACGGCCATCCGCGAACTCGTCGCGCACGATGCGTGGCTGCGTCAGGAACAGCCGGATACCGAAAGCCAGAAGGACGAGGCCGCCGAGCGACTGCACCGTCAACCGGTAGTGCTTGATCGCGCCCGAGACGGCGCCGACGCCGAGCGCTGCAAACAGCGCGATGAGGCCGTCGCCGATCACCGCGCCAAGCCCAGCCGCGACACCACCCCAGAACCCCCGCTCCAACGCCCGCTGGAGACAGAGGATATTGACTGGACCAACCGGCATGGCGACCAGGACGCCGATGACGAGGCCGACGGGGATGATGAGCGGATTGGGCAGGAAAGACATCAATCGAGCTGCTCGCCCCGCTGGTGCGAGTTCATGCCTGCTGCGCAAGCGGCCGAGAGCGGATCAACGCGCAACCGCACAGTGCCGCGCCGCGCTGGCATGTAGCGGCCGGAATCATCTGTGATCGGCGGCGGATCGCTCACAGTCTGCCCACCCCATTGCTTCTGGCGGCCCCATGCCGCAACGCATCGTGAATAGTAGGTATTCCTAGATGCGTGGTCTGCGATTGTCCACGGTGGCGGTGCCACGTTGTTGACGAACGCGGTCGACGGCCGGATGGCCGCGCCGCCAACGCCTGATCGTGGCGCTCTATCCGATGGCGCTGCCGCCCGATTGGGTCAGCAGCCGCTCGATGCGCTTTTGCTGCTCATTGCTGCGCCAGACGTTCTCAATGACGAAGGCTTCGGAACCGGCCATGGCAGGGCGGAACACGAGGTCTCCCGTGCCGAGGCCCAGAAAGCCGAGGCCGAGGAGCTTGTGGCGGAAGAAATCGTCCGGCTGGCGCCGCATCAGCATCCCGCGGGTGTCGTAGACGTTGCCGGCGGCATTACCGAGCCGGTGCGTCTCGACCACCTGCCCGCCGGCGAAGCGCCAATAGGTGAGCGGGTCGATGCCGAACACGACGATCAGCCAAATGACCAGAAGGCAGGTTGACGTCACCATGTAGAACGCGAGGTTCATTTGCACGCGCAGTTCCGGCACGAACTTGAAGATCGAGCCGAGGCCCCACTGCCATTCGAGGCCGACGAGGGCGAGCGCCAGGATCGCCGCGATGATGAACGTGTGCAGGACGCGGGCGCGGACGTTGGTGAAGACGACGACGAACAGGACGAGGGCGATGTAGGAGAGCCCGAGCCACGCCTCGGGGAAGAATTTAATCTGCTTGCCGCCAAAGGGGACGAGGATGTGGTTGATCTGCGTGCCTGCCGCACAAACGAAGCCGTAGAGCCAGACGATCCACCAGTAGAGAATGTTCGAATGCGCCACGAGGCGAACCTCGCGCAGGGCGGCTGCCTCTCGCCGGGCCTTGGCTTGCGCGCGTGCGATGCCCATCGTGGCGGCGTTGCCGCCGGGATCCTGTCCAACAGCCATCTCTGGTGCCTTTCCCCTCGGGTGAAGCGCCGCCCGGCTATGCCTCTTCGCGTGCGCGCCGTAGGCTCCCCTGGTGCCTCGCGGCGCCCGAGGCTACGGCAGAGCTGGCCAGGGCGACAAGGGCGTCCTTGTGCCGGGATCGCGGGTGAAGCGGTCTGGCGTGGCTCCGATGCCATGAGGGGGCGCCGCGTGAGATGACGCAGGCTGTGCGCTGCCCGGCTCGCGATTGCGCTGGGCCCCCGTTGTGACATATCACCTCTCCAGGATAGCAAAGACGCTGCCGGGCGCGGGTGAGGGCATGAAGACCTACAGCGGCATTCGCGGTTTCGACGGTCTCGTCGTCACGGTCGACGGGGCGCCGCTGCCGGAGCACTACGAGGTGAAGCAGTTCACCTCGTGGGGGTTCGAGTGGACCTACGAGGGGGATAGCCCGCGGCAGCTCGCGCTTGCGATCCTGTTCGACCATCTGGGCGACGGCCCGCGCGCGATCCGCCTCAGCGAGCCTTTCATGCGCCTTGTCGTCGCCGATCTCGACAATGACTGGACGTTGACCGGCGACGAGGTGCAAAGCTCGATCGACAAGATCGAGGCTGGCTGACGTGAGGTCGTTCGTTATTTCGCCGGCTGCAGTGCGTCGACCCAGGTGACGAAATTTTCCAGCGGCTCACGCTCGGTCGTGAACGAGTTCACCTTGGCGTCGACGTCCGGATAACCGAGCCCCATGCCGCAAATGACCATCTCGGTCTGCGGAATGGCCAGCCGTTCGCGAAGGGCATCGCTGAAATTGGCGAGTGCCGCCTGCGGGATTGTTTCCAATCCGAACTGGCGCGCCGCGATCATCACCGACTGGATGAACATGCCGGTGTCGAGCCACGACCCCTGTTCGAGCTGACGATCGATGGTGAAGACCAAAGCAGCGGGCGCACCGAAGAACTCGTAGTTCTGGCGGCGCTGCGCGTTCATGCCCGCCTTGTCTTCGCGCGTGATGCCCATGGTGCTGTAGAGACCCCAGCCGCAGGCCCGGCGGCGGGCAAGGTAGGGCTCGTACCACTTGGTTGGATAGTAGTCGTACTCGCGCTCGCCCTCGCCGACCGTGTCGTAGCGATGGAGCAGGTCCGCGACGAGGTCATCGCGCGCCTTGCCGTTCACCACGAACACCTTCCACGGCTGGATGTTGGAGCCGGATGGCGCGCGGCCGGCGGTCGTGAGAATGCGTGCGATCAGCTCTTGCGGGACAGGTTTCTTCAGGTAGGCGCGGGTCGACTTGCGGCCGCGGATCGCGTCCTCGACGGTGATGGCGATTTCTCCGCTGGTGCGGCTGGCGTCGTTCATCGGCGTTCCTCTTATGCAGCCCCTTGCCGGGCATGTCTCGGGTTCGGAGACTGGGATACCAGGGGTGCGGGCCGCGCTCCAGGGCCTATCGCCGAGCAGTGGCCTTCCCGTCGTGCAGGGCGTTGCGCCTCATCGGCCGGTCAGATCGGCGAGGTCACGGATCGCGGGCGGGCCGACATCTACCGGCTGCGCCACCGCTGCCACGGCATCATGCCGCGCAAGGTCGAGATCATGCACGGCCAGCGCCTGCGGGCCTGAACCGAGCAGGCGTGTTGCGGCGGCGCGCGCCGAGGTTTCGTCGGCGCCCGAGGTATGCAGGCCAATCGTTTCCAGCACTGCGCCGATGCCGGTGCCGCGCGCTTTGGCGATGGCCTCGAGCCGGGTCCAGGCAGCGAGAAGGCGCATCGTGTCGTCGGGGTGAGCGAATGGCGCGGCGGCGACAGCAGTGCCGGCAGCTTCGATCAGGCGGCACCGCCGCGCATCGAGACGCACATCGCGGCGGACCTCGACGTCGACGCCGATGTTTCCCTGCGTGGTGATCGCGATCAGGACCAGATCGCCGCTGTGCGTCAGGCTGAAGTCGCCGTCCCAGTCCACGACGCGCGGTTTGGCCTGCGTTCGCTGCCCGGCAGATACGAATTCCACGCTCCGTCCGATGCGGGCTTGCAGCGCGAGATGAAGCGCGACGTGCGCCGCAATCCATCGATCGCGATTGACCGCGATCGTGCTTGCGCGCTGTGCCTCACGAGCGGTCAACAGATGCTGCGACCGCTCGATCTCGACGAGCCTTGGTCCGCAGACGCCAAGGTCGCCGACCCAGACCTCAGGGCGCTGCGGCCCGGCCACGTCTAGTGTCCCGATTCCGAAGTTCGCCAGACCTCGATGCTGGCGTCCCGAGCGAACTTCGGAATCAAAAGGGACACTAGAATCATAGATTTGCTAGTGTGATTCAGATCGAGGAATTCGCTCCGTAGCGTGCGGCGGGATCTGGCGAATTTCTCGATCATCACACTAGCGCCGGCTGCTGGAAGCGCCGGCGGGGGCCTGGCTCTTGGTCTTGAGGGCGTCGCCAAGCAGCAAAGCACGGCAGGCGCTCAGCTCGGCGATCGCGGCCACCACGACATCATGGCTGGCTGGCGCGCGAGCCGAGGCGGACTTTTTCCGGCGTGCCGTTTCGTGGCCATTGGCCGGAGCTACCGGCGCGGCCTTGGGCGCCGAAGCCTCCGCCTCCTGCAGGGCGGCAACAAGGCTGCCCGGTGCGTCGGCGTTGGCGAGACCCTTGACCCGCTCGATGCCGTGCTCGCGCAAAATCCGCTGGACGCCGCGAATGGTGTAGGCGTCGCGATTGAGCAGCGTCTGGATGCCCTTGATCAGCTCGACATCCTCGGGCCGATAGAAACGGCGGCCGCCACCGCGCTTCAATGGCTTGAGCTGCTTGAACCGCTGCTCCCAGAACCGCAATACGTGCTTGGGCACGTCCAGCTCGGTGGAAACCTCGCTGATCGTGCGGAATGCGTCCGCCGATTTTGCCATGTCAGTCCCCGCTCGTGTTCGTGGCCACAGCCGTCGCCCAACGGTTTGTGGCCCGTCGTCAGTGCATCATGCGTCTACTCGGCCGCCTTGCGCCGGTTGAGGCGCGTATTGATGCGCTCCTTCATGATGTTGCTCGGCCGGAAGACCAGCACGCGCCGCGGCGTGATCGGCACTTCCTCGCCGGTCTTCGGATTGCGGCCCATGCGCTGCGCCTTCGAGCGCACGCCGAACGATCCGAACGACGACAGCTTGACGCCCTCACCTTGCGAGAGTGTCTCGGAGATCTCGCTCAGGACGAGTTCAACGAGGTCCTGAGACTCGTTCCGCGGCAATCCAACTTTACGAACCAATGCGTCGGCCAAATCCGCACGGGTTAATGTCTTGTTACCCATTGGTCAGTGCCTCCCAGTACTGATTTAATTAGAAGCTATCCAGTGGGTGTAGACGGGTCAATGGCCCGCCGACAACAACAGTATGAATTTGCGATAAAAAACGTTCAGCGGCAGCGTTCACCTGTGCAGCCATGAACGGCTGGACAGGCCTCGCCGGCCGATATTCACCAACGTGCGAGCACGGCGCCCCAGGTAAATCCACCGCCCATGGCTTCCATCAGCACGAGCCCGCCCTCCTTGAGGCGATGCTCCTCGAAGGCCTGATTGAGCGCCAACGGGATCGATGCGGCGGACGTATTCCCGTGCTTTGCCAACGTCGTCATGATCTTCGAAGGCGCTACGTCGAGGCGCTTGGCGATGCCATCGAGGATGCGCTGGTTGGCCTGGTGCGGCACGAAGAGATCGATTTCGTCGGCGGCATAGCCCGTCTCGACGAGCGTTTCCTCGATCACGCCCGAGATCTTCTGGATGGCGTGGCGGAACACCTCGCGCCCGTTCATGCGCAGATGGCCGACAGTCTTGGTCGAGCCAGGGCCACCATCGACGTATAGCAGGTCTTCGTAGCGGCCGTCCGAGCGGATGCGCGTCGCAAGCAGGCCGCGGTCATCGCGCGTGCCCTTCTGCTGCTGCGCCTCGAGCACGATGGCACCCGCGCCATCGCCGAACAGCACGCATGTCGTGCGGTCCGTGAAGTCGAGGATGCGCGAGAACGTCTCAGCGCCGACCACGATTGCGCGCTTGAACTGGCCGGTCTTGAGGAAGTTGTCGGCGATGGTCATGGCGTAGACGAAGCCGGAGCAGACGGCCTGAACGTCGAAAGCAGCGCCGCTCGTGATGCCAAGGCCGGCCTGGATACGCACCGCCGTCGCTGGGAAAGTCCGGTTGGGTGTCGCGGTGGCACAGATGACGAGATCGATATCGCCGGGTGCGATGCCGGAGCGCACCAGCGCCTGCTTGGCTGCGGCAATGCCGAGATCCGACGTCAGCTCGTCATCGGCCGCGAAGTGGCGCTGCCTGATGCCTGAACGCTGGGTGATCCACTCGTCCGATGTGTCGATGATCCGGGCGAAGTCGTCGTTGGTCATGATCCGCTTGGGCAGATACGCACCCACACCACGAATAACCGATCTGATGACCGCCACTTGCTGCTCCTCGCGTGAAATCGACGTATCTCCGGCTCAGTCTTCTGGCATATCGGCAAATCTGCCGTGAAACGCGCCGAGGTCCGAGGCGATACGCCCTTTGAGGTCTCCTGCGGCCATCTCGTAGCCGACATTGATCGCGCTCGCAAAGCCGAAAGCGTCTGTTCCGCCGTGGCTCTTGATCGCGATACCGTTGAGGCCCACGAATACGCCGCCGTTCAGACGACGCGGGTCGGTCCGGCGTTTCAGGGTCATGAACCCGCTCTTGGCAATCAGCGCGCCGAGCTTGGTGATCCAGGATTGGGTCATCGCCTCGCGTAGATAAACACTGATCTGCCGCGCCGTGCCCTCTGCCGTCTTGAGCGCGATGTTGCCCGCGAAACCCTCGACGACGACCACGTGAACCGAGCCCTTGCCGATCTCGTCGCCTTCGACGAAGCCGTGGTAGTCGAACGGCAGGCCGAGGTCGGGCTGCTTTAACCACGCGTGCGCTTCCTTGACCTCGTCGGCGCCCTTGATCTCCTCGACGCCGACATTCAGCAGGCCGACGGTTGGCCGCTCGATCTTGTAGCGGGCGCGGGCCATCGCGGCGCCCATGAGGGCGAACTCCGCGAGCTGGCGTGCCGACGCGCCGATATTAGCGCCGACATCGAGCACGACGCACTCGCCGGTGATCGTCGGCCAGAAGGCCGCGATCGCGGGCCGTTCGATATCGGCCATCGGGCGCAGAACCAGCTTCGACATCGCCATCAGTGCGCCGGTGTTGCCGGCGGAGACAGCAGCGTGCGCAGCGCCTTCCTTCACCTGCTCGAGCGCGAGCCACATGCTCGTGCCCTTGCCGCGGCGGACAGCCTGGCTCGGCTTGTCGGTCATCGAGATGGAAGTTTCGGTGTGGACGATCCGCGAGATCGACGCGAGGCGTGGGTGGGCCTGCATCGCCGGCTCGATGCGGCTGCGGTCGCCACAGAAAATGAAGCCGAGTGCGGGATGGGCTTCCAGTGCCATGGCAGCTCCCGGCACGATCACCGGCACCCCATGGTCACCCCCCATCGCATCGATCGCGATTATGCGAGGCTCAGGCATATGTTTCTTCAGGTTTTAGGAGGACGGCGAAGTTGCTACGCGCCGGCGTGCCCGCATCCCCCTCGGACACGCAAGTGTAAGGATCAGGTTTGTCCCCCCTGCGCTGATGGCGCCCGACCATAGCCATTTGCGGCTGTGATACAACCTCATTTTGACCCTTGCGAACCGCCGGGCAGCCTTGCAGGGCGGAGCAAGTGGCAGGCCGCAGGCTGGGGATCGCGGCTCGCGTTTCCTCTGCAAATCATGTTATGAACGAATGAGAACGAAGGTGAAACGAACGGTGCCGAGCCGGGCACGAAAGTGCTGCAGCCCGGGTGCGCCGTCCGCACGGATGGGACCAATGACGAGGTGGGGCCGATGAGCGACGCCGACGGGGACCGGCTGGTCTCGAGCGCCCGCAAGGAGGTCGATGCTTTCGAGGCGTCGATCCGGCCGCAGTCGCTCGACGAATTCATCGGCCAGGAGGCCGCGCGCAGCAATCTCAGGGTCTTCATCCAGGCGGCCAGGGGGCGTGGCGATGCGCTCGACCATGTCCTGTTTGCGGGACCGCCGGGCCTCGGCAAGACGACGCTCGCCCAGATCATGGCCAAGGAGATGGGCGTCGGTTTCCGCGCGACGTCCGGTCCGGTCATCGCCAAGGCCGGCGACCTCGCGGCGCTGCTGACCAATCTCGAAGAACGCGATGTGCTGTTCATCGATGAGATCCACCGCCTCAATCCGGCAGTCGAGGAAATCCTCTATCCCGCGATGGAGGACTACCAGCTCGACCTGATCATCGGCGAAGGCCCCGCAGCCCGGTCGGTCAAGATCGACCTCGCGAAATTCACGCTGGTCGGTGCGACAACGCGGGCGGGGCTTCTGACCAACCCGCTGCGGGATCGTTTCGGCATCCCGGTGCGGCTCAATTTCTACACTGTCGACGAGCTCGAACTGGTGGTGAGCCGGGGCGCACGCGTCCTCGGTGCACCGATGTCGAGCGAGGGCGCGCGGGAGATCGCGCGGCGGTCGCGGGGCACGCCCCGTATTGCTGGCCGGCTGCTGCGCCGCGTGCGCGATTTCGCGGCGGTGGACCGGGTCGAGATCATCGACGCCGTCGCCGCCGATCGCGCCCTGCGCATGCTGGAGGTCGACAACGAGGGGCTCGATTCACTCGACCATCGCTACCTCAACTGCATCGCCAGGAATTATGATGGCGGGCCGGTCGGCATTGAGACGATTTCAGCGGCTCTTTCCGAGCCGCGCGATGCGCTCGAGGAGGTGGTCGAGCCGTTCCTGCTTCAGCAAGGGTTCATCGGGCGAACACCACGCGGTCGCGTTCTCACGCTACGCGCTTACCGTCATCTCGGATTGAGCGGGCCGTCACGATCTTCCTCGCCGCAGGCCGGCCTTTTCGAAGTTGCGGACGACGACGACACGGCGGCCTCCGGCAGCGGTTGACGACTTTCTTGCGGTCCCGCCGGCATTGGGGGGATGCCGCCACGAGGTGACGTTCTGAATGATCACGCGGCGTACGCTTCTCAAGACAGCCATCGGACTTGGATTGTCGGGATTCGGTCTCGTCGGATACGCTTGCGCTGTAGAGCCGTGGGGCCATCGCGTGACGCGCTACCGGCCGCAATTGCCCAACTGGCCGGAGGGTATGAAGCTCCGGGTTGCCTTGATCGCGGACCTTCACGCGTGTGAGCCGTGGATGGGGTTGCCTCGAGTCGAAGGTATCGTGGCCGATACCAATGCGCTGGCGCCTGACCTTATCTTGCTGCTTGGCGATTACATGGCGCATCATCGCTTCGTGCGGCGCGCTATCCCGGCCGCGGATTGGGCGCGTGCGCTCAGCGGCCTCAAGGCGCCGCTGGGCGTCCACGCGATCCTCGGCAATCACGATTGGTGGGACGACGCGGAGGCTCAGGCGCGGGGAAGAGGTCCGATCCGGGCGCAACGGGCCCTCGAAGCGGTCGGCATTCCGGTCTACGAGAACGATGCGCGGCGCCTTGTGACACGCGAAGGGCGTGCGTTCTGGCTGGCAGGCTTGGGCGATCAATGGGCCTTCCAGCGCAATCGCAAAGGGCTGAAGCGTCGCCCGCGTTCGATCCGGGGCATTCACAATCTGCCCGCGACTCTCGCCAAGATCACCGACAGCGCCCCCGTATTGCTCATGATGCACGAGCCCGATGCGTTCACGACCGTGCCGCCGCGCGTCGCCTTGACCGTGGCGGGGCACACCCATGGCGGGCAGGTCGCCATTGCGGGGTTCGCGCCGGTCGTGCCGTCGCGATACGGCTCGCGGTTCGCTTACGGTCACATTGTCGAGGACGGGCGGCATTTGATTGTATCCGGCGGATTGGGATGCAGCCTCGCGCCCGTGCGCCTGGGGGTGCCGCCCGAGATTGTGCTTCTGGAGTTGGGAGAGCGCGCATGAGCGGCAAGGGCGCCGAGGCCGATCGGCTGTCCGGGGCCTGGCCGGATCTGGCCGGCCGGCTGATGACCAACGATGATGGGTCGCGCCGGCACGTGCTGCCGGTTCGAGTCTATTTCGAGGACACCGACTTTTCCGGCCTCGTCTATCACGCGAGCTATGTGCGCTGGTGCGAGCGGGGCCGATCCGACTATCTGCGCCTGATCGGCAATGAGCACCGCGCCCTGATCGAGGGCGGGGAAGGTGCCGAGCCGGCGGCCTTCGTCGTCCGGCGGATGCGCCTCGAGTACCTCAAGCCCGCCCGGATCGACGACATTCTCGAAATCGAGACACGTGTCGTCGAGGCGAAGGGTGCGACACTCAGCCTCGTGCAGCGCGTGATACGGGACGGAACGGTGCTGTTCGAGGCCGAGGTGCTGGTGGTTCTGGTGTCCGTGTCGGGAAAACCGCAGCGTCTGAGCCAGCGCATCCGCGCAGGGCTGACCGGCGCATGAACCGCACAGATTGCGGTTCGAATCGTTCAGGTGCACCTGGACACACTTGGCCGAATCCGCGCACTACGAGCCCTAGTTTAGTCACATTGCGGCGCAAAAAGCGCGCTGCGGGGCGTGAGTATATCCACAGCCACGACTGTGCAGCATCTGGCTGCGATGCAACGATGTCTGGCGGCGCACACGGTTCGATGAACACGTCGCGTGCGCGCTTTGCGTTGACGTTGTCCCAGAAGCGTCAGAAGTCCTCAGATCGACTCCCAGCGAGCGCGGCATGAACCCTGCTGAAATGTTGAAGGACAAGCTCGGCACGGTCAGCACGACCGGCGGGCACTCGTTTCTAGAGCTCTTCCTCCAGGCGCACATCGTCGTCCAGCTCGTGATGGTAGGCCTCCTGGTCGCCTCGATCTGGTCCTGGGCAATCATCGTCGAAAAGTTGTTCACCTTCCGCCGGGCGCGGCGCGAGGCGGACAAATTCGAGCAGCTCTTCTGGTCGGGGCAGAGCCTTGAGGAGCTCTACGCGAACCTCGCTCGCGATCGTACCCAGTCGATGGCCGCCTTGTTCGTTGCCGCGATGCGCGAGTGGAAGCGGTCGGTCGAAGGTAACATTCGCGCGCTTGGCGGCATCCAGCTCCGCGTCGAGAAGGTCATGGACGTCACCATCAGCCGCGAGATGCAGCGGCTCGACCGGCGCCTGCTGTTCCTCGCGACGGTCGGGTCGACGGCGCCGTTCATCGGCCTGTTCGGAACGGTCTGGGGCATCATGTCGAGCTTCCAGGCCATCGCAATTTCGAAGAATACGAGCCTTGCTGTCGTTGCGCCGGGTATCGCGGAAGCGCTTTTTGCGACGGCGCTGGGCCTGTTGGCCGCAATTCCGGCGGTCATGGCGTATAATAAGTTCTCAGCGGATTCGGCTCGCCTTGCACAGCGCCTCGAAGCCTTCGCGGACGAGTTCGCGGCAATCGTGTCACGGCAGATCGACACGCGGAGCTGAGCGGTTAAGTCCGGCAAGCGGATCGCGAACAAGGATTGAGCATGGGCGCGAGCCTGAACACGGGCGGATCAGGCAAAGCGGGACGGCGCGGCCGCGCGCGCCGCCATGCGCCGATGAGCGAGATCAACGTCACGCCGTTCGTCGACGTCATGCTGGTGCTGCTGGTGATCTTCATGGTCGCCGCGCCGCTGCTGACAGTCGGCGTGCCGCTCGATCTGCCTCAAGCGAAGGGCAAGCAGCTCGAAACCAACAAGGAGCCGATTGTCGTTTCGGTCAAGTCGAACGGCGAGGTGTTCATGGGTCAGGAAGATCGCACGCCCATGCAGCTCGATGAGATCGGCCCCAAGCTCCGAGCGCTCGCGCAGAACCGTGGCGGCGAAGAGGAACCTGTGTTCGTGCGCGGTGACAAGACCGCGAACTATGGTGATATCGCCCGCGTGATGGGCCGTATCCGCGACGCCGGCTTCCGCAAGATCTCGCTTGTGACGGAAGTGGAGGGCGGAGGCTGACCGGGTGTACTTGGGTCTCTTCGTTTCGGTGCTGCTGCACGCGGCGTTGCTGGGGTGGACCGTCATTTCGATCCAGTCGACGCCGGAGTTGCGAGCCCCGACGATCGAGCCGGTCGCCGTCGATCTGATCTCTCCTTCCGACCTGACCAAACTGATGAAGGGCAGCCGCGACGCCAAGCTCAAGGAAGCGCGGCCGAACGTGAGTGATCAGACCGACCCGGCGCCCAAGGAAGGCCCGCGTCCTCGGCCGATCGCAGCGCCGCCCCCGCCGGCTGCGGAGCCACCTCCGCCACCGCCTGAGCCGGAGAAAGCGCCCGAGCCCCCGCCGCCGCCGCCCAAAGCGGCCGAAGCGCCACCGCCTCCGACACCCGAGCCGCCACCACCGCAGCCCGACAAGGCCGCGCTCGAGCAGAAGCTTGCCGACCTGGCTCTTGAGCAGGCCGAGGAAGCGAAGCGTCAGGCTGCGGCGCAGGCAAAGGCCGAAGCTGAGGCCAGGGCGAACGCTGAAGCGGAAGCGAAAGCCAAGGCAGACGCTGCGGCGAAGGCGAAGGCCGAGGCGGATGCCAAAGCGAAGGCCGAAGCCGACGCGAAGCGGCTCGCGGAAGCGAAGCGCAAGGCGGCAGAACTCAAGCGCAAGCAGGAAGCGAAACGTAAAGCCGACGCCGAGAAGAAGCGTCTGGCCGAAGCCGAGAAGGCGAAGTTCAGCGCGGATCGCCTCTCCGCGCTGCTCGACAAGTCACCGGACCAGCGCGCGCCAGCGCCGGCGGCGCCCGCTACGAACCCGGACGCGCGCGCCAAGGGGGCGGTGATCGGGGCCAAGGAAGGGCGCGATCAGGTCAACTCGGCCAGCGAGATTGCGTTCATCGCAGGGCTCATCCGGCAGTCGGTCATCCGCTGCAACAATGTCATCGCAGGCCGCGAGCAGATCGATACGCCAGTCGTGCAGATCGAGGTGCGCTTGCGTCCTGATGGGTCGCTCGCCGATGCGCCGAAGGTGACCAGCTCAGGTAGCAACTCGCCGATCTTCAGAGACGCGGTGGACGCGGCGTTGCGCGCCATCGTGAACTGCGCCCCCTACGCGCTGCCGCCCGACAAATACGAGATCTGGGGCCACATGCGCCTCACGTTCGATCTCTCGCGGATGAACTAGGGCCTGATCGGTCGAGTTGGAAGCGCTCGCGCTTCCAACGAGAGCGTGAATCAGACTCTAAATCAAATATATAGAGCGCGCTCGCGCGGCCGCTGCGATGCCATTAAAGGCTGACGCGCTCTAGGCGTTGCGCCGGTTCTGTGGGCTCGCCGGTCGATGGGTTTGCGGCGATGCGAGCCTTGTGCTCATTGTTGGGCGTAGGGCCAGCCGGCGGACATGATTCGCAACGGCGCCCGGTCAAGCATCCGCGGCTTCGCGACGACCTGACGGAGAAAGCGCATGGCGGCGACGGGCAAACGCGAATCCTGGGCAGCGCCCGGTTCAGCCGCGGCCGGTGGCACCACGTCTATGCCTCGCGACGAGATTTCGGAGTTCTATCTTCGCGATGAAGCGCGCCTTGTCGGCGGGCTCGTCGAGCGCGCCGTTTACACGGGCGATGAACGCCGCAGGATCGCCGCGCTGGCGCAGCAGCTCGTCGGCACGGCGCGTGCCGGGCGTGGGCGTCATGGCGGTATCGACGCCTTCATGCACGAGTACGGGCTGACCTCGGAAGAGGGCGTGACGCTGCTCTGCCTCGCCGAGGCGTTGTTGCGCATTCCCGATGCGGATACCGCGGATGCGCTCATCGATGAGCGCGTGGGCAGTGGCGACTGGGAGCGCCATCTGGGCCATTCGGATTCACTCCTGGTCAATGCCTCGACCTGGGGCCTGATGTTGACGGGGCGCATCGTCCGCCTCGGCCGTGCGCCGGGTTCGGGGCCGGGGGCGGTGCTGAAGCGTCTCGTCGCGCGTTCGGGCGAGCCTGTCATCCGGCAGGCAATGCGCCAGGCGGTACGCATTCTCGGCGACCAGTTCGTGCTCGGCCGCACCATCGAGGCGGCGATCTCGAATGCGTGGGAGTACGAGAAGCAGGGCTACACGATCTCCTACGACATGCTCGGTGAAGCGGCGCGGACCGCGGCCGATTCGGCGCGCTACCACGCGCGCTATGCCTCGGCGATCGAGGCGGTCGGCAAGGCGGCGGGTGCGTTCACCGCCACCAATCCCGAAGCGCTGATGCAGCGCCCGAGCATCTCGATCAAGCTGTCCGCGCTGCACCCGCGTTTCGAACCGGGCAAGGAAGCGCGCATCGTTGAGGAACTGGTGCCGTCATTGCTCGAGCTCGCACGTCTCGCCCGCGCGCGCGGCCTCTCCGTCACGATCGACGCCGAGGAGCAGGACCGGCTCGATCCGACGCTGATGGTGTTCGAGCGGCTGATGCACGCGCCGGATCTTGCTGATTGGTCGGGTCTCGGTATCGCCGTGCAGGCCTACGGCAAGCGGGCGATCCCGGTGCTGCGCTGGCTCAAGCGGGTCGGCGAGACGACGCGGCGGCGCATTCCGGTACGCCTCGTCAAAGGCGCCTACTGGGACACCGAGATCAAGCTGGCGCAGGAGCGCGGGCTGCCGGGCTATCCCGTCTTCACGGCGAAGACGCACACCGACGTGTCGTATCTCGCGTGCCTGCGTTTCCTGCTGAGCGACACGCGCACGTTCTATCCGCAGTTCGCGACTCACAACGCGCACACCGTTGCGTCGGTGCATGTCGCGGCGAACACGCTGCCGTTCGAGCTGCAGCGGCTGCACGGCATGGGCGAAGCGCTCTACGACGACGTTGTCAGCAAGAGTGGTCTCGCGCGCAAGTGTCGGATCTACGCCCCTGTCGGCGCGCATGAGGATCTGCTCGCCTATCTCGTCCGCCGCCTGCTCGAGAACGGTGCCAATACCTCGTTCGTCAACCGCCTCGCCGACGATGATCTGCCGGCCGAAGACATCGTGCGCGATCCCATCGAGGACGCGGAAAAGAGCTGGCAGGCGGACGCAGCAGCCGGCGGGGAAGGCGCGCGCCTCCCGTTGCCGATGGCGATCCTTGGCGCGGACCGGCGCAACAGCGCGGGCGTTGCCATCGCGGAGCCTGCGACGCGCGGGATCCTCCTCGACGAAATCGCTGATGAATTGAAAGCGGACTTCGCCGCCGGTCCGATCATCGATGGCGCTCCCGTGACGGGCACGGACGCGGCGCAGCTCGTGCTCTGCCCGCATGATCGCCGCCGTCGGCTCGGCACCGCGCTCGACGCGACGTCCGACCACGTCGAGCGCGCAATCGCGAGTGCGGAGAAGGCCGCGCACGGTTGGGACCGGCTCGGCGGGTCGGCGCGCGCCGCGATCCTCGACCGCGCCGCCGATCTCCTCGAACGTGATCGCGCGCGCTTCATGGGCGTGATCATTCGCGAGGCCGGCAAGACGCTCGATGCGGCGCTCGCCGAAGTGCGCGAAGCCACTGATTTCCTGCGCTACTACGCAGGTGAAGCGCGTCGTCATTTCGCCGGGCCGGTCGTGCTGCCGGGGCCGACGGGCGAGCGCAATACGCTGGCGCTTCGCGGTCGTGGTGTTTTCGCGTGCATCGCGCCGTGGAACTTCCCGCTCGCGATCTTTACGGGCCAAGTCGCAGCCGCGCTCGCTGCCGGCAATAGCGTTATCGCCAAGCCTGCCGAGCAGACGCCGATCACCGCCTTCCTCGCGGTCGAGCTTCTGCATCAGGCCGGTGTGCCGGGCAACGTCCTGCATCTATTGCCCGGTGGCGGTGCGGTGGGCGCCTTGTTGTCCAAGGATCCGCGCATCGGCGGCATCGCCTTCACCGGTTCGAACGCGACCGCGTGGGCGATCCAGAAGTCGCTCACTGAACGCCGCGGCGCGATCGTCCCGTTCATCGCAGAGACAGGTGGCATCAATGCCATGATCGCCGACAGCAGCGCGCTCGCCGAGCAGGTCGTGCGCGATGCGGTGCGTTCTGCATTCGACTCGGCAGGTCAGCGCTGCTCGGCGGCGCGCGTGCTGTTCCTCCAGGAGGAAATCGCGGATCACGTCACCGAGATGTTGACCGGGGCGATCGCGGAGCTTCAGATCGGTGATCCGCTCGATTTTGCCACCGACATCGGCCCGGTGATCGACGAGGACGCGCAGACCATGCTCGAGGCGCACAAATACGAGATGCGCAGGCGCGCCCGCGAGCTGATCGATCCGGTGCTGCCGCCGGACTGCCACCACGGTACGTTCGTGACGCCGGCCGCATTCGAGATAGAGCGCCTCGATGTCGTCGAGCGCGAGGTGTTCGGTCCGATCCTGCACGTGGTGCGCTACGAAGGCGGGCATCTGGACAAGGTGATCAGGGCGATCAATGCCACAGGCTATGGCTTGACGCTCGGCCTGCACAGCCGGATTGGCGGCGTCGCGGATTACGTCGCTGAGCATGCCAAGGTCGGCAATCTCTACGTCAACCGCAACCAGATCGGGGCCGTGGTCGGTGTGCAACCGTTCGGCGGCGAAGGATTGTCCGGCACCGGACCCAAGGCGGGCGGTCCGCGCTACGTCACACAGTTCGCGACAGAGCGCGTGCGCTCGACCGATATCACCGCGACTGGCGGCAATGTCGAGCTGCTCGGTCTCACCGTCGAGAAGAAGAAGCCGGACGCGAAAGGTTGAGGCGGCGCCTCAGCCCGCGTTGGTGATCTCGATCAGCTTGTGCAGTGCTGTGCGGGCGGCGCCCGACTCGATTGAATGCGTTGCAAGCGCCACGCCGTCGGTGAGCGTCGTGGCTTTGCCACCGACGATCAGTGCTGCGGCTGTATTCAGCAGTACGATGTCGCGGAATGGCCCCTTTTGACCGTCGAACAGCGCGCGCATTGCGGCGGCATTGGTCGCGGCATCTCCGCCCTTGAGGTCGGAAAGCTTCGCCGGCGGCAGGCCCGCGTCCGCGGGCGTCACCTCGAACACACGGATGGCACCGTCCTTCAGTTCGGCCACGGTCGTCGCGCCGGTCGTCGTCATTTCATCGAGGCCGTCGTGGCCGTGCACCACCCAGACGTGCTCGGCGCCGAGGTTCTTCAGCACGTGCGCGATCGGTTCCACCCACTCGAGAGCGAAGACGCCGAGAACCTGCCGCGTCACGCTGGCCGGATTGGAGATCGGCCCCAGCAGGTTGAAGATCGTGCGGATGCCAAGCTCGGCGCGGATCGGCGCCCAGTGCTTCATCGACGGATGATACATCGGCGCCCACAGGAAGCCGACACCAGCTTCGTCGATCGCCTTCGCGACCGTCGCGGGGCTCGCATCGACCTTGACGCCGAGTTCTGTCAGCACGTCCGAAGCACCGGAAAGCGAGGAAACGCGGCGGTTGCCGTGCTTGGCGATCGTGACGCCCGCGCCCGCAGCAACGAACGAGGATGCGGTCGACACATTGAACGTGCCGTGGCTGTCGCCACCTGTACCGACGATGTCGACGGCGCCGGCGGGCGCGCTGATCCGGTTCATCTTCGCGCGCATCATCTGCGCGGCACCGGTGATTTCCTCGACCGTCTCGCCACGCACGCGCAGCGCCATCAGGAACGCGCCCATCTGCGCGGGAGACGCATGGCCATCGGTCATGATCTCGAGGGCGGTGCGGATCTCGTCGGTCGTGAGTTCAGCGCCGGTCGAGACCTTCTGGATGAGGCGTGTCAGCTCAGCGGCGGGCATGGCGGCGAATCCGGGATTTCTGGCGGTCAGCGTGAACGCGTCGCTCGATCAGGCGGCAACGCGCGGTGATTTGACGTTGCGGGTGAGCGGCGAGAGGCCGGCTAGGCGGAGGAAGTTGGCCAGGATCTCGTGGCCGTGCTCGGAAGCAATGCTTTCGGGATGGAACTGTACGCCGTGGACGGGATGCGTGCGGTGCTGCACGCCCATGATGACGCCGTCCGCCGTCTCGGCGGTGATCTCGAGGTCGGCCGGCAGGCTCGCGCGTTCGACGATCAGCGAGTGATAGCGCGTCACCTCGAATTTCCTCGGGATGCCTGCGAACAAGCCCTTCCCCGTCGTCTCGATCGTCGACAGTTTGCCGTGCATTGCGGATGGCGCGCGCAGCACCGTGCCGCCGTAGACCTGTCCGATCGCCTGATGACCGAGGCAGACACCGAGTAGTGGAATTTTCGAGCCCGCGGCCTTGATCAGGTCGAGGCAGATACCGGCATCGTTCGGCGTGCACGGACCTGGCGACAGCACGATCGCCTGCGGTTGCAGGGCGATGGCCTCGTCGACCGTAATCTTGTCGTTGCGGACGACTTCGCACGCAGCACCGAGCTCGCCCAGGAAGTGGACGAGATTGTAGGTAAAGCTGTCGTAATTATCGATCAGGAGAAGCATAACGATTGCATAAACTTACGAGAGCCGAGCGTCAAGGTGGCGAGGTGCGCGGCCGGGTAGCCGCGAAGCCGAGGGCTTGGCCTCACGCCCCGATGAAGACGGTGCGGACGAACTCGCGGTACAGCAGCACCTGCCGTGGCAGGGCCGGGGGATCCTTCAGCACCTTCGAGAGGATGATGCCGCCGTCGGCCATCACCGACAGCATATCGGCGAGGTCGTCGAGGTCGACGGCGATCCGTGGCGGATAGTGTGCCGCGATCAGATCGAGATGGCGGCGAAAGCGCTGGCGCCAGGCGAGCACGGCATCCGCACTGAGCTCGCGCACCTGCTGGTCGAACAGGCGGTCCTGGTAACAGTAGGAGGCCACGAGGCAGCCGGGATGGCCGTTCGGGAGGTCGGCGAACAGCTCCGCCAACATCTTGAGGCCGACGAGGAAGCCGTGCAGCGGATCCTCATTCAGTTCGCCTGCCCGGGCGAACAGGTCGTCGAGGATGCCGCCCTCGCGCTCGATGTAGCGCACGAGCAGGGCCCGCGCGAGTTCGGTCTTGTCACGGAAATGATAGAAGAAGCCGCTCTTGGTGATGCCGACGGCGGCGATCAGCTCGTCGATCGAGGTCGCATCGAATCCTTTTTCGAGAACCGATGCTTCGGCGACGTCGAGAATGCGCTCTCTCGCGTCGCCCCTGCTGCGCTTCAAGGCTGGTGCGCGCATGGCAACTGTACCCACGGTAAAGTTGGGGCCTGCGCCCGACGCCGGGCGTCGCCGAAGAAAAATGAAATTCCATATCTAACACGCTGGCACATATCACGGATTCCGATCGGCGCGCAACTGTACCACGCGCTCGCTATCGTCTCCGGCCTCCTCTCCCTAGAAATCTGCCCATCCGAGGCCGCCGAGACCGGTCGTGCGGAAATTCCAAAATCGACAGAGTTGGAGAAGATTATGAGCAAATATCGCAAGGCATTGCCCCAGCTGCAATCGCGACTGTTCCTGACCGACGGCGGCCTCGAAACGACGCTGATCTTTCATAACGGCATCGACCTGCCGCATTTCGCGTCGTTCGATCTGCTGCGCACCAGCAAGGGCCGCAGAACGCTGCGTGACTACTTCCTGCCCTACATCGAGAGCGCGCAGC